>NZ_MEFH01000108.1:0-11166 GCF_001725095.1 Sphingopyxis sp. SCN 67-31
CGTCCTGCGCAAGTGCCGGCGTTGCCAAGACCGCGACTGCCGCGACGCTGGCGAGCAAAAATGTCCTGATCATCATAGCGAAACCCCCTGTTGGTTGGCCGATTTCCCTCAGAGAGCATTAAATGTATATACAGGTCAACAGGAATTTATCGAAATATATCAATTAGTTAAATGCCAAATTCGGCGCGCATCATACTTGTCTAATACGCATGCCGACGCCTCACCCCTCATCGATTTTGAAATTTTTTTGCAGGGTCCGGCCCATTCGCGCAAGGAGCCGACCGCCTTCCCCTTCGACTTGCTCATGAAATGACAGGGGACGCAGATCGAAGCCATTCGGGGCCGCTCACAAGCGACTGCTCAGTGCGAAAGTATCTGTTCAAGGAATGTCTGTGCGCGTTCGCTTTTGGGAGCCGCAAAAAAGTCGGACGGCCTCGCGTCCTCGACAATTTGCCCCTGGTCCATGAAAAGAATGCGATCGGCTGCCTCGCGCGCGAATCCCATCTCGTGCGTCACGCACACCATCGTCCGCCCCTCGCCGGCCAGCGCTGTCATCACATCGAGCACCTCCTTGATCATCTCGGGATCGAGCGCCGATGTCGGTTCGTCGAAGAGGAGAATCCGGGGTTCCATCGCCAGCGCACGCGCGATGGCTACTCGCTGCTGCTGCCCGCCCGAAAGCTGCCCGGGATATTTGCTCGCCTGATCTGCGATCCGGACCTTGTCCAGATAGGACATGGCCCGCGCCTCGGCATCCTCGACCGCGACGCCGCCGACGAGGACGGGCGCGAGGGTGCAATTTTCGAGCACCGTCTTGTGCGGAAACAGATTAAACTGCTGAAAAACCATGCCGACCGCACGGAGCGCCGCGGCAGCATCGCGGGACACCCGGTTTATCCTGACGCCCTCTATCAGCACCTCTCCGGCGTCCGGCGCTTCGAGCATGTTCATGCAGCGGATCAGGGTCGACTTACCGGAGCCCGAGGGACCGCAAATCACAACGCGTTGGCGCGGCGCGATATCGAGGTCGATCGAACGAAGCGCGTGATAGCCGCCGTAATATTTTTCGAGCTGCCGCAGACTGACAGCCGCCGGAATCGAAGCGTCCGTCATGACGCCCGCTTTCCGCTCCGCATCATCCGCACCCGCCCGAAGGCCGCATCGAGATCGGCGATTAGATCGTCGGGCGCCTCCAGCCCTGCATGAATACGAATCAGCGCACCTTCGGCCTCGCCATTCGGAAAGTCGCGGATCGGCGCCGGCCACGCGGGGACCGCAAGGCTTTCGAAACCGCCCCAGCTCGACCCAAGCTGGAATAGCGAGAACTTGTTGAAGAATGCGCTGGTCTCCGGCGGGGAGAGACGATCGAGCTGGACGCCGAACAATCCCGACGCCCCCGCAAAGTCCCGCTTCCAGATCGCGTGGCCCGGATCGGCGGGGTGAGCCGGATAGCGAACCGCGACCACCTCGGGCTGACACAGAAACCAGTCGATCAGGGTCGACGCGGTGCGCTGGTGGCGCTCGAGACGCGCGTCGAGCGTCCGGATGCCCCGGTGGACCAGATAGCAATTGTCGGGGCTCGCGCAATTGCCCCAGCGCGCCGCCGCATCCTTGAGGTGGCGATAGATGGCCTCGCTGCCCGCGGTCATCGTGCCGAGCAGGCAATCGGAGTGCCCCGAGAGATATTTGGTCGCCGACGCGAGCGAGACATCGACGCCATGAGCCAGCGGCTTGAAGAAGAGCGGCGTCGCCCAGGTGTTGTCGACCGCCGTCAAAATGCCACGGCCGCGCGCGACCGCCGCGATCGCCGGCACGTCGATCATGTCGAATGTCTGCGAGCCCGGGGTCTCCATATAGATGAGGCGGGTGTTGCTGCGGCACAGGTCAGCTATCTCCGCGCCGATATCGGGCCGGAAATATTCGACCTCGACCCCGAAACGCGCGAGCACATCGGTCAGGAATTTTCGGGTCGGCCCATAGACGCAGTCGGCGACGAGCAGATGATCGCCCGCGCCCGCAAACGCCGTGAGGGTGAGCGCGATCGCGCTTGTTCCCGAGGAGGTGATGACCGTCGCATAGCCGGCCTCGAGCTCGGCGACGGCCTCAGCGAGCGCAAAGGTCGTGCGCGTGCCATACAGGCCGTAGATGACCTCGTCATAAAGCCCCCGGTGGCGATCCATATAGGCTTCGACGCTGTCGTAGATGATCGTCGAGGCGCGATCGACGGGAGGATTGATGAGACCCCGCTGATCGCTCGCGCGCGGGCCGGCGTGAACGGCGCGGGTTGGATCCTGCCAGGCGCCCCCGGCGGGTTCAGCCCGCTCGCGGGGCGATGCTGGGTCTTGTTCATGCATAGGATAATTTCCGTTCGATCTTCATGCTGAGCCGGGACAGGGAGAAGCAGAGGAGGAAGAAGATGGTCCCGGTGAAAAGATAGGCTTCGGCGAAATAGGGTCGCCATTGCGCCTCGACGTAGGAAAGGCGCGTCGTCTGCAACACATCGAAGACGCCGACGATCAGGACGAGGGTGGTATTCTTCACCTCGCTGATCGAGGTGTTGACCAGACCCGGCACGCTGACCTTGAGCGCCTGCGGCAACAGGACGTGCCGCCGCGCCTGCCATTTGCTCAGGCCGAGCGCCTGCGCGGCCTCGCCCTGCCCGGCCGATACCGCGAGCAGGCCGCCCCGGATGACCTCGGCCATATAGGCGGCGGTGAAGAAGAGGAGCGCGATCTGGACACGCGGCAGGCTGTCGATCGAAAGATAGGCGGGAACGAACAGCGGGAACATCACCGCGGCGAGAAACAGCACGCCGATCAGCGGGGTTCCGCGAACGAGCTCGATGAAGGCGGTGCTCGCCCAGCGAAGCGTGCGCCGCGACGACCTGCGACCGAATGCGAGGACAATCGCCAGCGGAAATGCGCCGACCACCGCGATGCTGGCGAGCAGAAGCGTGACCGGAAGGCCGCTCCATTTTTCCATGGGCACATGCACGAGCCCCGCGAACCCGCCTCGCAACAAGAGCACAGCGACCAGAATAGCGCCGACCCAGACCAGCCCGAGGCGACGGCCCCAAAAGCGCGGGACGAAGGACAGCGCGAGGGACAGCAGCAGTACCGCCGCTGCTGCGGCGGCGCGCCACTGCTCGGCTTCGGGATAGGTGCCGAACAGGATGAGCCGCGCATTTTCCCGCAGGAAGGGCCAGCACGCGCCGCTGGCCAACCGGCATTCGATCGCCCCGCCGGCGAAGGTCGCATCGAGCAACAGCCACGACAGCCCCTTGCCGATGGCCAGAGCCGCCAGAACAAAAATGGCGAGCGTCAGGACAGACTGCCCTCCGCCCCCGAACAGATTGCGCCGCATCCATGCGGGCCAGTCGGCCATCCGGCGCAAGGGGAAGGGTTCAAGACGGGGTGCCTCGGCACTCCGGCCCGGCTGTCCGGCGACACTCCAGCCCAGACGGCGGGCATAGCGGCCGGTGACGAAGGACAAGGAAAGCGAAAGTAGGAGGAAGGTCGCCACAATCAGACCGACGCCCTCGATGGCCTGCCCCGTCTGGCTGATGACGGTATCGACGACCGAAACAAATTCGGGATATCCGATCGCCACCCCCAGCGAGCTGTTCTTGATCGTATTGAGATGCCAGCTCGTCATCGGCGGTATCGCGACGCGCAAGGCTTGCGGAAGGACGATCCGTCCCATCGTCTGCGCGGGCGACAGGCCGAGCGCCCTCGCCGCCTCGCGCTGCCCGGCGGGCACCGCGAGAATGGCGCCGCGGAATATCTCGGCCAGATAGGCCGAAGCGTAGACCGAAAGCCCGGCAACCAGCGTCAGAAATTCGGTCGAGAGCGAGAGGCCGCCGACCGTTCCGAAACGCCCCGCCCGCGGCAGATCGACCCCGCCCCACAGGATGAACGAAAGCGAGGCGATGCCAGCCAGCGCCAGCGCGGTGCGCACCCGAACGCGCTGGCGCCCGACGGCGCCGAAGAGGATCGCCACCGCGATGATCGCGGTCAGCAAGGCGAGCCTGCCGGGATCGGAGAGCACAAGTGCGGGGAGATGCAACCCCCGATTGTCGAGATCGAACGCACCGACGGATCCTGCGGCGGGACCCGGCAACCCGAACAGCAATATGGCGTACCAGACGAACATCTGGAGCAGCAGCGGGATGTTGCGGACCAGTTCGATATAGAGGCCGGAAAGCTTCGCAAACGGCCAGTTGGACGACAGGCGCGCCATACAGATTGCGAGGCCGAACAGGGTCGAGAAAATGATGCCGAGCGCCGAGATCAGGAGCGTGTTGAGCAGCCCCACCGACAACGCAGCGGCATAGGAGTCGCCCGGCGCGTATGCGATCAGCGTTTCGCCGATCGCAAAGCCCGCCCGGTCGAACAGGAAACCGAACCCCGTCCGGATATTCCGGTCGGCGAGATTGTCGGTGAGTGTCATGAACAAGGCGTAGCTTGCCGCCAGCCCTCCCGCCAAAAGCAGCCAGGGCAGCGCGGCGATGGCAGATCGTCGCCGAACGGGGGTCATCGCATCGGCAACGGGAAGATCAGCCCGCCGTCCCGGTATAGCCTGTTCTGCCCGCGTTCGACACCGAGCGGGGTGATGTGGCGGTCGAAGATTTCGCCATAATTGCCCGTCTCCCGGATCGCCCGATACGCCCAGTCATCGTCGAGGCCGAGCGACTTGCCGAATCCCGGCAGGCCGCCCAGCATCTTGCGGACCTCGGGATCGGGGGAGGTTGAACGCATCCGCGCCGCATTCTCCCGGGTGACTCCCATTTCCTCGGCGGCGAACAGCGCGTTCAGGACCCATTTGTTGATCTCGAACCATTGCTCGTCGTCGCTGCGCACGACAGGCCCGACCGGTTCCTTGGTGAGCCGTTCGGGCAGCACGACATAATCGCCCGGCGTTGCCGTATCGGCGAGGCGGATCACCGTCAGCGTGAAGGCATCGGTGGTCATCGCGTCGCATCGCCCCGCGAAGAAGGCGAGTTTCGCTTCCTCGGGATTCTCGAAGACGACCGATTGGAAGCGGAGCCCCTTGCGCTCGAAATATTCGGCGGTGTTGAGTTCGGATGTCGTCCCCTTGGTGATACAGATCGACGCGCCGTCGAGATCCGCCGGAAGCCGCACGCCCGAGCGTTTCGGCACAAGGAAGCTCTGCCCGTCATAATACATGATGCCGACGAAATTCACCCCGAGATCGGTGTCGCGCGTCAGCGTCCATGTGGTCGTCCGCGACAGGACGTCGGCTTCGCCCGTCTGCACGATCGTGAAGCGCTTGTTCGAGGCAACCGGCATGAAGCGGACCTTGCGCGCATCGCCCAGAACGGCGGCGGCGAGCGCCCGGCAGTAATCGACGAAGAACCCCTGCCAGCGTCCGCGCTGGTCGAGATAGGACATGCCGAGCTGTCCCGTGTGGACGGCACAATTGAGCGTTCCCCGCGCCCGGATTCGCGCGAGGGTCGAACCTTTCGCCGCAGCGGCGACCTCATGTTCGCCAGAGCCCGCAGGCTTGCCGCCGCAGCCGCCCAGTAGCAGGGCGCCCGCGGCGAGTAGGGCAGAAAGCAGAGAGCGCGGCGCGCGCGACCTATTCATAATGGAAGCTTTCAATGCTAATGCCATAAAGAATAGCTATAAGGAGCGATGTGCGATGAACCTGCGTCACCTCGAAGCATTCCGGGCGGTGATGGTCTCGGGATCGGTTACCCAGGCCGCGCAGTCGCTCAACCTGTCGCAGCCCGCGGTGAGCAAGATGCTCGCCGATCTCGAGCATCAACTCGGCTTTCAGCTCTTCCTGCGCTCGCGCGGCAGCGCGCTCACCGTGACCCCCGAGGCCGATGCCTTTTTTTACGAGGTCGAGCGTAGCTTTTCCGGCATCGCCGCGCTGAAGCGGGTGGCCGAGGACATCCGCAACATGGCGACCGGAACCTTGCGGATCGCAGCGCTCCCCGCCCTTGCCGTCAGCTTCCTGCCACGCGTGATCGCGGCGTTTCGCGAGACGCATCCCGGCGTCACCATTCAGCTGCAGACACGCAGTTCGTCCACGGTGCGGCAATGGATGGCGAACCAGCAGTTCGACATCGGGCTGGCGACGCCGGCGCGCGAGTTGCCTGGCATCCGGATGGAGCGCTTTCTGCGCTGCCCCGGTGCCTGCGTCCTTCCCGCCGGGCACCGCCTCGCCGCAAAGGACGTCATCCGGCCGGCGGACCTCGAGGGCGAGCCCTTCATCTCGCTCGCGCTCGAAGACGGCGTGCGCCACCGCATCGACCGCATTTTCGAGGACGCGGGCGTCCACCGCGAAATGGTCATCGAAACCCAATATGCAATGACGATCTGCGCGCTGGTCATGCAGGGCGTCGGATGTTCGATCCTCAACCCCGTAACCGCCGCGGATTATGCTGAGCGGGGGCTTACGGTCCGTGATTTCGCGCCGGAGGTTCATTTCGAATATATGCTCTTCACGCCGATGCTGCGGCCGATGTCGCAAGTTGCGGCCGCCTTCATCGCGATGCTCGAAGCCCACCGCGACGCGATGTTCGGCGCCGAAGCCGGCTGAAGACGAAAGTCGTCGCACGCCCGCCCAGCGCCACCGATCAGAAGGAAGCGGTCGCGCGGACGTACCAGAAGCCGCCGTTGAACCCCGTCGGCGCAAAGCGGAGATACTGGATCCCGTTGTTGATCTGCGATTGGCGCGCCTCGCGGTCGGGGTAGTTGTCGAAGATATTCTCGCCGCCGACCGCGAGTTTGAGCATGTCGTTGACCCGGTAGGAAAGCTCGAGATCGACCAGCAGTTCGGCGCCGCCGGTCTGGTCGGCCGCCGGGGTCGCGCCATAGTCGGTCCATTTGCCATAATAGTTCGCGCGCGTGAGGAAGCCGAAGCGCTCGCCTTCATAGCTGAAGGAGGCGTTGCCTTTCCACTTGGGGACGAAGCCTTCGAGTTCGAGCAGTCGCTCGCGGTCGGCGGTGATCACCGGCGAAGCCTTGATGACGTCTGTCTTCGTATAATTGCCGTTGAGGCCCAGTGTTGCCTTGCCTGCGCCGAGGTCGAAGCCGACGGTCAGTACGGCGTCGACCCCCTGGGTGCGGCTGTCGAAGGAGTTGGTAAAGAAGCTCACCTGCTGGAAGGAATCCCCGCCCGGAATGCCGAGCGCCGCAAGCTGCGCCCGCTGCGCCGGCGTGAGGTTGAAATTGCCCGATACCGCGATCCGGTCTTCGACCTTGATGTTGAAATAATCGAGCGTGAAGGTGACGCGATTGGACGGCTTCACGACGATGCCGCCCGCCAGGTTGAAGGATTTTTCCGGCCGGAGCGGCGTCGCCCCGAAGAATTGCGCCACCGGATTATTGGGGGCGATGATGCCCGCCGTCAGCGGCGCGCCCGTGACCGAGTCGATATTGGTCTGGACCTGCGAGGCATTCGACTGGCCGGGCGTGGGGGCGCGAAAGCCGGTATTGACCGAGCCGCGAACCGCGAACAGGTCGGAAAAATCATATCGTGCGTTCACCTTCCAGGTGAACTTCGAGCCGAAATCCGAATAATTCTCGTATCGACCGGCGAGGCCGAATTGCAGCGCCTCTGTGAGATTGCCTTCAAGCGACGTGTAGGCGGCCCAGTTGCGGCGCGCGAACTCGCCGGCCTGTATCGGGCTGAATCCGGGAAATCCGTTTGAGCCGACGGGGAGCCCCACTCTGTTCCCGGTATCGGGGTCGACGACCGAGGCGAAGGGGCCGACCTGCCACGACGCGATATCGCCCGCGGTAATCTCATATGTCTCGCGCCGATATTCGAGGCCGCCGGCGAGGGTCAGCGGATCGGCGGTGCCGATGGCAATCGGGTAGGTGAGATCGAGGTTGAAGGCGAGCTCGCGCTGTTCGAGTTGCCCCGGCTTGAACGACGTCGGCGAGCTTAGCCCAAGCGACGGATTGACCGTGTTGTCGATCCGGTAGGACGCATGGTTCTGCCCATAAGAGGCGCTGAGATCATAAGTCAGGCCCGACGAGAATTCGCCCTTGAGGCCGGCAGCGAGCGCGGCATCGGTGACCGTGGCCCCGAATTCCGGCGTAAAACCGCCCGGATAGAGCTGGCGAAAGCTGAAGCGTTGCCCCCCCGGAGTGCTGGTGAGCGGGATCGAGGTAGAAATGAAGCTCGTGTCGGGATGGCGGTAGAAGAAGGCCGTCGTCCCACGGCTCCAGCTGTAATTGCCGAAGGTATAGAATTCCATCTCGTCCGACAGGTCGATACCGGCATTGACGAAGATGCGGGCCGCTTCGGACTCGGGATTACCCCAGCGCTGCGCCGGGACCGGGACGCCCTCGACGCCCGCATCGATGAGCGCCTGCGCGTCGGGGCGCTGAACGCCGCGCGACGTCGTATTCGCGTTTACATATTCGCCGCTGATGTTGACGAAACCGGCATCGGTGAAGGGAAGCCCGACATTGCCCTGGATGAGGACATCCTCGCCGTCGCCCTTGTAGAATTGACCGTAGCGGGCGATCAGCAAGCCCCCCTCGCGGTCACGGCGCAGCCCGAAATTGAGCACGCCGGCGATGGCATCCGATCCGTAGAGCGCCGACGCGCCGTCGCGCAGCACCTCGAGCTGGCCGATCGCGATCGACGGGATCGCCGAAAGATCGGGTCCCTGCGATCCCCGGATATAGGGAACATTGGTGAACTGGACCGTCGCGCCGCGATGGCGCCGCTTGCCGTTCACGAGCACCAGCGTCTGGTCCGGCGGCAGACCGCGAAGCGAGAAGGGCCGGGTGAAGACGGCCCCGTCATTGCTGACGAGACGCTGGACGTTGAGCGATGGAACCTCGGTGCGAAGGAGGTCGTTCATGTCGGCCGTGCCCTTTTCGAGCAGTTCTGCGCCGGTAATGATATCGATCGGCTGAGCCGAGTCCGCAGCCTTTAGGTCGTTCCGCCGCGTACCGGTCACGATGATCTCGCCCTGCGATGCACCCGGCTTCGATGCCTCCTCGCCATTCTCTTGCGCGAAGGCGGCCATGGCCGACGAGGCGGCCAGGACAGCGGCGATCGAGCCACTCGTGCGAAAAAATTTTCTCATGGGTCCCCTCCATTTGCGAAAGCTCTCGGCTTCCTCAGCGGGCTATCGCTGCGCTTGGGTCATGGCCAGAAATAATCACGACTCATCGCCACAAACGAGAGGGTCATTCCATTAAGTTATATATCGCGCCCGCGTCCCTCTCTCCCGGCTCGCAAGCCCTTGCTTCGTCGCAAAGCGTGTCGCCGATCAGGCGCCGAACACCATCGACTTGCCATCCGGGCCAAAGGCAATGACTTCGAATCCATCCGCGCTTCCATCGGGCATCTCCATACCCGGCGAGCCGCGCGGCATGCCCGGAACTGCGATCCCATAAATGTCGCGGGGCCGGTCCCGGAGCAGCTGCGCGACATGCTGCATCGGCACATGACCTTCGATCGCATAGTCGCCGACGACCGCCGTGTGGCACGAGGCGAGCTGCTCGGGAACGTGGTGACGCGCCTTGACCTCGGTCATGTCCGACCGGTTTTCGACGGTCACCTCATACCCCGCCTTGCGCGCGATATCGGCCCAGGCCTCGCAGCATCCGCATTCGGGATCGCGATAGACGAGCATCCGCTTGGCGCTTGCAGCATCGGCACGGGGTTCACGAGCGGCCTCCGTCTCGCCGATCGGCACGGATCCCGGCGAAGCGTTACAGGCCGCCAGCGCCATGCCCGAGCCGGCCACCACCAAGCCGAGAAGATTGCGGCGCGTCATGGGACTTGTCATATCATTTCCTCGCGAGGATGGATTTCATCTGTTCGATTTCGGCCGCCTGTCCCGCGACGATGCCGCGGCACAGTTCGCGAATTTCTGGATCCTTGAGCGAAGCCTGCTCGCACATCAGGATCGCTCCCGAATGATGCGGGATCATTGAGCGCAAAAAGGCGGTGTCGCCGATCGTCGTCTGGGTCCGGATGAGCGCGAAGCTCCCGAAGAAGGCGACAGCCGATCCGAGCAGCAACAGTGTGTTGAAGCGCTTGGACGAAAACATGCCCGGCATTGCGACGATCATGATGACGACCATCGGCGACACCATCATCAGCGTCATATAGAACATGTTGAGGTTGTTGTAGAAGCTCGAGAGGCGGTCGATCATCACGAACATCACCAGATACATGATGATGCCACTGACAATGGTCTGCAGCGCAAGGCTGCGATAGGCTGGTTTCACGGCATATCTCCTCGACGTGTTGCCACTCCTCGATACTTCTAGAACCAGGTGCGCACGCCCATCACAAAGCTGACGCCACCCGGATCCTCACCGGCCGCGCGCGCGAAGCGCGCAGTATCGCCGAGCTTTCGCGCCCACTCGACGCCCAAATAGGGTGCGAACTCCTTCACGATCTCGTAGCGCAGGCGAAGACCCAGCTCGACGTCGGACAGGCCCGAGCCGACGCCGGTTTCAGGAACATCCTGCAGGGCGAAATTCAGCTCCGCCCTCGGCTGCAAAATCAGTTTCTGCGTGATACGCTGGTCGTAATATCCTTCGAGACGGCCGAGCAAATCCCCCTTGTTGGAGAGGAAAAGCGCGCCCTCGACCTCGAACCAATAGGGAGCAAGACCCTCGAAGCCGACCGTTGCATAGGTGCGATCGGGGCCAGGCCCAAGATCTTGTCTGATACCTGCCTGCGCATTGAAATAGGGTCCGATCGTTCGGCTGTAGAGCGCCTGAACCTCGGCACCCTCGATCCCTTCGCCGAAAACGGCCTCGCCTTCGCTCTTCAGCGTCAGCCGGTTGATATCGCCACCATACCAGGCCTCACCGTCCCATCGAAAGCCGTCACGGCCCTTGCGCGCCTGATATTCCGCGAGGTTGAAGCTGATGAACCCGACAGTCTGCCCCCCATTTTCCTTCATCATGTCATGCCGCGAATGTTCCATTTCGGCTTTCGGGTAGATGCGGTCGGCATACCAGTCGCCGGGGGGCGCCGGAGCGGTAGCATCGCCGGGCGGCAAGTCCGTTCCGCTCGCGCTGCCCATCCCAGGCATCGCTTCCATTCCCGGCATCGCCTCCATTCCCGGCATATTTTCCATCCCCGGCTGCGGGGACGTCGTATCGGCGGGGCCGGCTTGCGGGGTGCAGTGGCCCATTTTGGCATGTTCGGGGG
>NZ_MEFH01000109.1:0-11082 GCF_001725095.1 Sphingopyxis sp. SCN 67-31
TCTGGCCCATCGACACCTGACCGTCGCCGATTACGACGACCTTGTCTGCATTGCGGGCGGAGAGGATGGTGGTTCCGTGCCAGGGCGCGTCACGGTGCGCGGTCGATTGGGTCATGCGGCGCGATATGGGTAAAGCGGCGCCGAGCCGCAAGGGGAGGGGCCGATCAGGCGGCCCAGCAGAGCAGCGCGCGGGCGCCGGGCGCCATTTCAAGCGAAGATAAGTCTTCGAGCAGGGCGACCTCCCCGAACGGCAAGGGTTCGTCGCCGATCCGGCAGCCGTCGGCCAGCGGCACGAGCGTCAGGCTTTGCCCGGTCGGTCCGACAAAGTCGCGATCGAAAGGTGCCGCCAGATGTAGGAGATGGAAGTGGGGGCCATCGACGAGACGCTGGTTCGCCGCCGGGTCGATCGCGCAATGCGGCGCGCCGTGCGACGGCGCAGCGTCGACAACCGCAAGCCCGTCATCGAGGTGCAGTTCGCGCGGCCGGCCATAATCGAAGAGGCGGTAGGTGCAGTCGGCATTCTGCTGCACCTCCACCAAGGTCAGCCCACCGCCGATCGCGTGGATCGTGCCCGCCGCATTATAGAAGAATTCGCCCGCGTGTGCCGGCCGCCAATCGATCATGTCGACGATCGATCCATCCTGCGCCGCGGCGCGAAGCGCGGCCACATCGGTGGGGGCTTTCAGGCCGAGGCCAAGTTCGGCGTCCGGTTCAGCGCCCAGGATCAGCCAGCATTCGTCCTTGCCGCGCGCATGTCCGGCGGCGCGTGCGCGGACATCGTCGGGGTGAACCTGAATAGACAGCCGCTCGGAGGTGAACAGGAACTTGATCATCAGCGGCGCGGCATCGCCGTCGGGATGCGCGAACCATATCTCGCCGATGCGCCGTTCGCCGAAGTCGCCGAATGCCGCGGGTATGTCGGTCCGTCCCCACGGCTTTTCTACGATATGCGGGGGAAGGCGGGTCAACATGACGATGTCATGTGTCGCGTGCGCGAGGACGTCAAGCGACCGCGCGCATCAAGCGGCGCGATTGAGCCGGTTAGGGGTGCTCCCGCCGGGCTGGTCGAGCCAGAGACCGCGCGTGTCATAGACAATCTTGTCCGACCGTTCTTCGAGCGGGATCGATTTGAACAGGTCGTGATCGACGAGCACGATCAGCAGGTCGCACTTCGCGAGTGCGGTATCGAGGTCGATGAGTTCGGATCCGGTACTGGCGAATTCGGCCGGCAGGCCGCGCGCATAGGGCTCGACGATGTCGACCTGCTTGCCGAAGCGGCGAGCGAGGGCTGCCGCCACCTCGACCGCGGGACTTTCGCGAAAATCATCGATGTTCGGTTTGAAGGCGAGGCCGAGGCAGGCGACGCGCGCCTGCGGATGCTGCGACACGAGCATTTCGGCGGCGCCGATGACATGCGCGGTCTTCGCGAGATTGACTTCGCGTGCGGTACGGATGAGTCGGCTGTGATCGGGCGCCCCATGAACGAGGAACCAGGGATCGACGGCAATGCAATGGCCGCCGACGCCGGGGCCGGGCTGAAGGATGTTGACCCGCGGGTGGCGATTGGCGAGGCGGATCACCTCCCAGACATCGACGCCCATTTCTTCGGCCATCATCGACAATTCGTTAGCGAAGGCGATGTTGACGTCGCGGTAGCTGTTTTCGACGAGCTTGACCATTTCGGCGGCGCGCGCCGAGGTCGTGATGCAGGCACCGCGCACGAACTGGCGGTAGAAGGTCATCGCACGGCGCGCACAGCGCGGCGTGATACCCCCGATGCAGCGGTCGTTGTCGACCAGCTCGACCAGAATCCGGCCGGGCAGGACACGTTCCGGACAATAAGCGATGAAGATGTCGGCGGCACCGGCGCACGCGCCGGGCACCTTCAGGTCGGGGCGCAATTCGGCGATCAGCGCGGCAACCTTTTCGGTCGTGCCGACGGGCGATGTCGATTCGAGGATGACAAGATTGCCGGCTTGCAGTTTGGGCGCGATCGCGCGAGCTGCTGCCAGCACATAGCTGATGTCGGGGCGATGATCGGTGTCGTGCGGCGTCGGCACGGCGATCACGAAGCTGTCAGCGGGCGCGACTTGGGTCGAAGCGGTGAGCGCACCGCGTGCAACGACGCCCTGGACGAGCCCGTCGAGATCGACTTCTTCAATATGCACCTTGCCGCTGTTGACGGTTTCGACGACCTTTTCGCTGACATCGACGCCCGTGACACGGCAGCCCGACCGTGCGATCAGCGCCGCGGTCGGCAGCCCGATATAGCCGAGGCCGAGAACGGTAACTTGCTGGTCGGTATCAATGGGCACGCGCGACAATCTCCGCAATTCGCTGGGCAGCGAGGCCGTCGCCGAACGGATTGTGCGCGCGGGCCATCGCCGAATAGGCTTCGCTATCGTCCAAAAGGCTGAAAATTTCGGTAACGATACGGTCCTTGTCGGTACCGACAAGCTTTGCCGTGCCTGCCGTAATGCCTTCGGGTCGCTCGGTCGTCTCGCGCATGACAAGCACCGGTTTGCCGAGCGACGGTGCTTCCTCCTGCACCCCGCCGCTGTCGGTCAGCACGAGATCGGCCTCGGCGAGCAGGCGTACGAAATGCGGATAATCGAGCGGGTCGATCAGCGCGACGTTGGAAAGCGGGGCGAGCAGCGGCTCCATCGCGCTGCGGACCTGCGGGTTGGGGTGGACGGGAAAGATCACCGCGACGTCGGGGCGGGCGGCGATGGCGGCGATTGCTTCGGCGATAGCGCGCATCCCGTCGCCGAAATTCTCCCGCCGGTGCGAGGTGACGGCGACGATGCGCCTACCTGCGAAGCAATCGACGAGTGGATCGAGGCCTGCGGCAAGGGACGGGTTTTCGTCGATCCGGGCCTTTGTCGCCAGCAGCGCATCGATGACGGTGTTACCGGTGACATATATTCGCTCGGCCGGCACATTTTCTGCGCGCAGCGCCGTCGCCGCGGTTTCGGTCGGGGCGAAATGCAGGTCGGCGACCGCGCCCGCGACCTTGCGATTCACCTCTTCAGGCCAGGGATGATAAATATTCCCGCTGCGCAGCCCGGCTTCGACATGGCCGACCGGTATCTTGCGGAAATAGGCGGCAAGCGTCGCAGCCATCGTCGTCAGTGTATCACCATGGACGAGAACGCGGTCGGGCCGGTCGGCATCGAAGACCTCGCCGAGGCCGGTCACCAGCCGGGCGAGCAGCGCATCGAGCGTCTGGTTCGGCGTCATGACGTCAAGGTCGATGTCGGGGGTGATCTGCGCGATGTCGAGCACCTGGTCGAGCATTTCGCGATGCTGCGCGGTGACGCAGACACGCCCTTCGATGCCCGGTTGGCGGCGAAGCGCGTGCACGACGGGAAACATCTTGATCGCCTCCGGGCGGGTGCCGAAGACCGTCATAACGCGCATTCGAAAACTCCTTGTCGTGAAAAACTCCTACAGGGAAGAGCTTGCAACAGTCTTAAGGCCTTGTGCCCGCACGGGAATGATCGAGGCCTGCAATTGTCGATGAACTTTTGGGGCGCTCGTGCGTAGGTTGCAACTGACGTGCCGGGGGACTAGGAGCGACGCCATTCGTGCGCCACATTGGTTTCCGCCCGAAATTTACATGTTTGTCACAGTGGGATGGTTCTAGTTCCGATGTTTTGGAAGCGGAAAAACAAATCGGACGAGACCGCACGAAGCAGTTTTTGTGTACCGCAAGGACAGCGGGTCTATGCGATCGGCGACATTCACGGACGCGACGATCTCTTCGCCGAGCTATTGGACCAGATTCGCGCAGATAACGCGAATCGGGGTCCGGCAAAGGTCACGCTGATTCTTCTGGGCGACCTCATTGATCGCGGCCCTGAATCGGCCGCGGTTGTCGAGCGGGCGATGTCGCTGCACCACGAGTTTGCGGACACCCGACTGCTTATCGGAAACCACGAAGAGTGCTTTCTGGCAGCTCTGACCCGCGACGTGCGACGCCTTCGTTATTTCATGCGGATCGGCGGCGATGCGACGGTGCGCAGCTATTGGAAAGATGACGCGAGCCTGGCGGAGGCCAGCTTTGAGGAGGTGGCCGAACGGCTCCCGGAGATCGTACCTGCCGAGCATGTGAAATTTCTTGGCGGCGGCGAGGACATGATCGAGATTGGCGATTATGCCTTCGTTCATGCCGGCATCCGGCCCGGCGTTCCGCTCGAAAAACAATCCTTGGCGGACCTTCGCTGGATTCGCGACGAGTTTCTCGATGATATGAGCAATCACGGGAAAATGATCGTTCATGGCCACAGCATCACGGAGCGGCCCGACGAACAGGGTAATCGCATCGGTGTGGACATCGGTGCTTTCCGGAGTGGTTCGCTCGCGGCTCTGGGTTTGGAGGGCGCTCAACGCTGGTTTTTATTTGCAAATGACGATCAGTTGAGCAGCGCCGCTTGACTGCACTCCGCCAAAGCGGGCAATTCATTCTGCTCATTCGCAATTTTTTCCTATTCAACCGAAGTTCGAGCTGAATGACCACACATCGCAAAAGATCAGCAGGCGGTCTTTCGAAACCACGAGCGGTTTTCGAGGGATTTTCGACCTGGATGCCCATTTTATTCCTTGGCTTTGTCTTTTTGACCGGGGGCGGATCGCGGAGCGATTTGACCTCGCTTCCGCTTCTTCGCGGCGGCGCGATTCTGTTTGCGTTCGGCGCAATGCTACAGATGGACCGCAGCGACTGGCGGCGCATCCGGGTGCCGTTGCTTCTGCTGATCGCGATGACCTTGTGGATGATCGTCCAATTGATTCCGCTTCCGCCTGCCTTGTGGCAATCGTTACCGGGGCGCGAAACGATCGTTGCCGTCGACCGCCTTCTTGGTCAGCCTGACCTTTGGCGACCGATTTCGCTGACGCCATCGCAGAGCTTTGACAGTCTTTTGGCGATGACCGTCCCCTTTGGTGCGTTACTGATTTTCAGTCGTGGTGACGTCGAAGGCAACACGCGAATTCTGTTCGCGATCCTGTGTATCGGGTGTGGGAGTGCCCTGATGGGGTTTATGCAGATGCTGTCCGGCCCTTCCAGTGGGGCCTATCTTTATCGGATCACCAATTCCAATGAAATGGTCGGACTGTTTGCCAACAGAAATCATAATGCGATGCTTCTTGCATCGGCGGTGATGATTTCTGCGATGCTGTTGCGCGATGAATTCATGCGTCGGAAAAGGCGTGATGTCGTTTCGGTGTGTTTGGGCCTCATCGGCCTCGGCGTGGCCGTTGTCACGATCCTGGTCGGGTCTCGTGCGGGTTTGGTAGCTGTCGCGATCGCGTTCGCGGTCGGCTATGTAATGGTCACATCCGCATGGCGTTCGCGCGGTTTGCCCGGCGAACGAAAAGTGCAGGGCCGAAGGGCGATGGTTTTCCCGCGCTGGGTCGTCCATGCTCCGGTTGCGCTGATCGCTCTGCTCCTGGCGGCTGCGTTTTGGGCGTCGGACCGCTCGACCGGCTTGACTCGGATCATGGCGCCGGATGTCGCGGCCGATATGCGATTTCAGGCTTGGCCGATCGTTCGGTCGATGGTGGAAACATTTTGGGCGTTTGGAAGTGGCTTTGGCTCATTTCCCGACGTGTATGAAATGTTCGAGCCCGACCGGCTGCTGCAGCCTTCCTACTTCAATCATGCGCACAATGACTGGGCTGAAATCCTGATTACCGGCGGCATCCCCGCTGTGGTCATCCTTCTCGCGACCATCGTCTGGATCGCGCGCGCGGCTTTGCGCGGCGGTTTGAGCAGCCTGTTGAAGGGGTATCGGGGCGATACCCGTTTGTCTGCCCTCGTAATCCTGCTGCTTCTGGCGATGGGGAGCCTTGTTGATTATCCGCTTCGCGTGCCGTCGATCCAGGTCTTGGCAATATTGATGGTAATTTTGCTGTGCTGCCCCAGCAGCGCGTCAACCCGTCGGGATTAGGGTTGCGACAGCAATGAGAGTCTCTATAGCTGCCGGGCCCATTTCTGATCGAGCACCTTTCCCGATATGAAACGATCCACGTCTTTTCTCCTAGTTTCCGCGCTGTTACTTGCGGGCTGCGCAAAAAGTGCGCCCCCCGTTGCCAGCGCGCCGGACAGCCCGGTGACGCCGCTCAAAAGCCTTCCCGAACCGGAGGCGAGCGATGTTGTTCGGTCTACGCGCCTGGCGTTCATCGGGCCCTTCACCGAATTGCGGGTCGAGGTATTCGGCGTGCCCGATATGCAGCGCGATATTATGACGGACGGGAAGGGGAACTTCTCGTTTCCGCTGGTCGGCTCGATTGCTGCCGCGGGCAAGACGCCCCACGATGTTTCGGATGAAATTCGGCAGAAGCTGGCGGTACGATATATTCGCGATCCGCAAGTGACCGTAAATTTCAAGGCGTCGTCCAACCCGCTCTCGGTCCAGTCGATGTCGGTCACGGTGGATGGCCAGGTGAACAAAGCCGGATCGTACCCGGTGGTCGGACGTGTTACGCTGATGCGGGCCGTCGCGCTTGCGGGCGGAACGAACGAGTTCGCGAAGCTTCAGGACGTCGTCGTGTTTCGCGATGTCGGCAACCAGAAATATGTGGGCATTTACAATCTTGAAGGCATTCGGCGCGGCAATTATCCCGATCCCGAAATTTTCCCGAACGACGTCGTGGTCGTAGGGGATTCGCCGGCAAGGCGCCGGTTCAAAGATGTGTTGGCGGTCGTGCCGGCGTTGCTTTCGCCGGTGATTTTGCTGGCCAGAGAGTTCTAATCGGGGCGCTATCAGACAATGAATCAATTAATCCACAATGGACCGCCCCCGGTGTCCAATTCGCTCCCGAACATGGACGACGTCTATGGAGGCGAGAGCCGGAATTCGACGCTGTCGGTATTGGAACAGGCTTGGGCCGCCGCCGTCAATCATCGCAATCTTGCAATCGGCGTTATCCTCGGCATGGTCCTCTTGGGCCTCGTTGCGACGTTTCTGGCGACGCCGCAATATCGGTCTACGGCTCGGCTTGAGATTTTACCGGACGCGCCGGTGGCAACCTCGGTTGAAGGGCAGCGGGATAAGGCGCTGATCAACGAGATATCGTTCTACAACACTCAATATTCTCTTCTTCAATCGGAAACGCTGGCAGAGCGTGTAGTCCGCGCCGGCAATCTTCTGGCGGACAAGGATTTTGTCGCGGCCTTCAAGTTCGATGATGTCAACGCGTCGATGAGCAGCGCAGACCGGCGAAATCTTAATAATGAGGCGGTTACGACCCTTATCGACCACTTGTCAGTGTCGCCCGTACGCAACTCGAGCCTCGTTGACATTAGTTTTGCGACGCCATCGCCGCGGCTGTCGGCAAAGCTCGCCAATCTGTGGGCGCAGCAGTTTCAACAGATCAGCATCGACCGCCGGTTCGCAGCAACGTCCGACGCCCGCAAATATCTGGAATCGCGTCTCCAGACGCTGCGGCAGAATCTTGAGATATCGGAACGGCAGCTGATCAATTATGGGACGAGCAAAGGGATTGTCACGATCTCGACGCAGACCGATTCCGACGGCCGGACCCGCGCGCAGACGCTCGTGGCCTCCGACATTGCTGATGTCAGTGCCGCGCTTTCAAAGGCTCGCGAGGAACGAATCGCTGCCGAGGCCCAACTGGGCAACTCGCTCACCGGCGTGGCTGCCGCCAATGCGCCGACCATAGGTAGCTTGCGGCAAAAGCGCGCCGAATTGGCAGCGGAACTGGCTCAGCAGCGGACGATATTCGCGGACGATTATCCGGCCGTTGTCTCCCTGCAAGCGCAGGTCGCGAATCTTGATCGCAGCATTGCCGCGGAAACGTCCCGCGCATCGCAGGGCAACAAGGAGGCCTATCAAGCCGCCCTGCGCCGCGAACGGAGCCTCGAGGCCGAATTGGGCGGTTTGACCGAGCGCTATAACAAGCAGCAGCGGGAATCGATCGAAATGGCGATCCTCCAGCGCGAAGTGGACTCCAACCGCCAACTGTATGACGGCCTGCTTCAACGCTACAAGGAAATCGGCGCAGCTGGCGTCGGCACCAACAATATATCGGTTGTGGATGCCGCTAAAATTGCCGATCGCCCGTCAAGTCCGCGTTTGATCCTGAACATTGCTCTTGCCTTGTTCGCCGGCATCGCGCTGGCCGGGGGACTGATCTTCGCGCTCGAAAAGATCGACAGTTCGGTTCGCGACCCGCAGGAAGTCAACGCACGTTTCGGTCTGCCGCTTTTGGGCGCAGTTCCCGAGATTGCCGGGCATCCGGCCGACCTTATCCTCGACAAGAAGTCGGCGATTTACGAAGCCTATTTCGCCTTGATGACGAACCTGTCGTTCTTGACGGCGCATGGCGCGCCGCGGTCGATCATGCTGACTTCGTCGCAGCCGCGCGAAGGCAAGAGCAATTCGTCCTTGTGCCTTGCGACGGTGATGGCCGCGACCGGAAAGTCGGTGATCCTGGTCGATGCCGATATCCGCAATCCCTCGCAGAACCAGTATCTGGATATCCCGAACAAGCATGGTCTCAGCCACTATCTGGCCGGCGATGACAATCTGGAAGCGATGATTTCGACCCTGCCCAAACACGGGTTCTCGATCATCACAGCGGGCAAGGTCCCACCGAACGCTGCGGAGCTTCTCGGCAGCGATCGTCTCGATGCTTTGATCGCGATGCTTTTGACGCGCTACGATCACGTCCTTGTCGATTCGCCGCCGCTTCTGGGCCTTGCCGACGCACCGCTTATCGCGCGCCGGGTTGAAGGGGTGTTGTTTACGATCGAGGCGAATGCGACGAAGCGGCGGGCCATCTCCAACGCCTTGATACGCTTGCGCATGTCGGGGGCGAAGATTTTTGGCGCGATCGTGACCAAGGTTGGCGCCAAGAACCATGCTTACGGCTACGGCTACGGCTATGGCTATGGCTTCAGCTATGGCGGGGAAGAGCCAAAGGCTTGATTTCGTAGCAGGCGTTTCTGGTGGCTTGGAATGGCAATGACTATTAGGAGAGGCATCGGCTGGTTGCTTGCCGTTGCGACGGCAGTATATGTGGGTTTCTGCAGCTTTGCGATCGCGTATGAGAAGCGATCGCCTGCACGGGCGCTTGCCGTGGGAATGCCCCATTCGGGTACGGCTGAAGCGAGTCTTGCCTATAATGCCTTTTCTGCCCGGAGAGCCGGGGATCCGAACGCGGTCGTCAATCCGGACGAAGTGCGATTGGCAAAGTCTGCCTATCGACAAGAGCCGCTGTCCATACCGGCTCTGGGTTTGATCGCTGATTCGATGCCGAACGGCAAGGAAGGCACAGAGCGCCAAGCGCTTTTCGAACTGGCCGGAAAGCTCAATCGTCGCAATACGCTGGTCAATACCGAACTTGTCAAAGCGGCGGCGTTGAGAGGCGATGACCGCGCCTTTTTTGCCTGGTTGTCGCGGGTCATGCTGGTCGGCAAGGAGGCCAAGACAACCTATGGGGCCGCGATGGCCGAGGCCACGGCGCGGAACGGGGCGGTCGAAGCGCTGATCCCGATTATTGGAGAGCGTCCGGGTTGGGCGGATTATTATTGGGGGCTTGTCGTCCGCCGCCCTGCCAGCCTGGCCAACGCGGCACAACTCCGGCTTGCTGTTGCCGGTGCCCCATGGCTGCAGCAAGAGATAATGCCGACCGACAAGACGCTCTTGCTGAACCTGGTACGCGATGGCCATATGGACGCAGCATATAAGCTTGCAGAGGGGTTGGGCCTGGGGCGTTCGACCAAAGCCAACCTGTTGTACAACGGGGATTTTGCGATATCGCCCGAGTTGGCACCCTTCGACTGGCAGCTTTCGTCGCAAGGGAATCTCGGCGCCTCTGTCGACCCGCGCGAGAAAATCCTCGCGATCTCGGCCATCGGTGGTGCGCGCGGTAGCGCGGCCCGACAGCTTCTGAAACTCGCGCCCGGGCGGTATGATCTCAATTGGAAGGTCGCGGCCGATAGCGCCATTGATCCCGGCTCGCTGGTCGTTCGGATTGATTGTGCGGAGCGAGGCAAGGACGGCGCAATCCTCCCGCCGGTTCCTGTTGCCGCAGGCGAAGGGAAGGCCGTCGCAGTGATCCCCGACGATGCATGCCAATGGTATTGGTTTTCCTTGGCGGTCGTGATTCCCGACGATGTGATCGGACTCGACGCCAATGTGCTGCACTTGTCTTTGACCCCATCGACCGATGCGTCGCGGAATATGTAGGTGGGGCGTCGATTGAGCCGGAGGGTGCGGGGACATTTGGGGCCAGCGCGCTTCCGCTGACGCTGCCGATCATAAGGTTTTGGAAACCGCAGCATGAAAATTCTCTATCTCCATCAGTATTTTACTACGCCTTCCATGTCGGGGGGGACGCGTTCCTATGAAATGGCGCGCCGCTTAGTGGCCATGGGGCACGACGTGCATGTCGTCACCACTTGGCGGGGGGCGTCGGAAAGGCGCGACTGGTGGGTTGAGGATATTGAAGGGATCCATATTCACTGGCTTCCCGTTCCATATTCGAATGCAATGGGGTTTGCTCAGCGAATGCGGGCCTTCCTTCACTTCGCGGTGCGCGCTGCAAAGCGGGCGATGGCAACCGGAGGCGATGTTGTTTTTGCAACAAGCACGCCGCTAACGATTGCGCTGCCCGCGGTGGCGGCAGCGCGCAAGCTCAAGCGTCCGATGGTTTTCGAGGTGCGAGATCTGTGGCCGCTGCTTCCGATCGCAATCGGTGCCCTTCGAGCGCCATGGACGATTGCGGCTGCCCGTTGGCTGGAGCGATTTGCCTATCGTAACGCAGATCAGATCGTGGCGCTTTCGCCAGGTATGGCAGAGGGTGTTGTCGAAACGGGTTATAGCCCCGACCGTGTGCATGTAATCCCGAACAGCTGCGATCTTGAATTGTTCGGAAACGACCCGAGGGCTGGAGCTGCTTTTCGCCAACAACATCCCGAATTGGGCGACGGTCCGATCATTCTCTATGCGGGAACTCTGGGGCAGATCAACGGGGTCGCGTATCTCGCCGACCTTGCCAGCTATTTGCAGCATAATCATCCAGGCGCCCGATGCGTCGTCATCGGCGGCGGTGCGG
>NZ_MEFH01000110.1:0-19265 GCF_001725095.1 Sphingopyxis sp. SCN 67-31
GGCTGGTGTCGCACGCCTGGCTCTCCCATCCCGGCACGCGCTTCGAGCTTTCCGCCGCCTTTTCGGTCGACGACTGACGCGTCAGGCCGTGCTGCGGGTCACGATGGGCTTTCGGCGACGGCGCAGCCAGCGGAAATCGGCGCGGCTGAAGCTTTTGAACAGCAGGTAGAACCCCGTCCCCGAAAGCCACAGCGCCCCGAAAGCGACGAAGATGATCAGCGGGTGATTGAAGCTCTTCCGGTTCACATAATCCATATTGTGGAGCATCCAGAAGAAGTCCCAAGTGCGCCAGGTATCACCGCGCATTACGAGGAAGCGCGCGGTGTCGAGCGAGACATAGGCGCTGCTGTTCTCGGCATCGGCAAAATCGATACGCCACATCGCGCCTTCATGGTCGCGTGATTCCAGGTTTGGCTTCGCAATCACGCTCACCTTGCGGATTGGTGCCTCGTTCATCATCGATGCGACTTCGCGGGCCATCCCCTCATCGACGCGAATATCCTCGCCGCTCGTAGCGTCGACCAGCCGCACGCCCTTGGTGGTGCGGAGTTCGTAGATCGGTCGGACGCCAAGATCGCGCAAAACCACCCCGGTGACGGGCTCACCGCGCGGCAAGCCCGCGACGTCGAAATACTCTTCGGCCGGCAAAGGGTGTGCATGCGACATCCCGCCGCCGTGACCCCCGACCTTATCCTTGTCGAGCAGCGCCATCACCGAGCCGCTGAGCGCCCAGAGCAGGAACTGGAGACCCAGGATCAGCCCGACCCATTTGTGGATGCGCCGGAAGAAGAGCGGCGTCAGTCGGATGCGTTTCATGCCTGCTTCCTCTTGCGGCGTTTGAAGGACCAGATCAGCAACCATGCCCCTGTCAGCGCCATGGCAAAGGCACTCCAAGTTGCGACGCGAAGCAGCGGGTTATTGACGTCGGTTCGCTCATCATAATCCATGATGTGGAGCATCCAGGCGAAGTCGAAGACGCGCCACAATGCGTGGCGGCGCGAAATGAGTTCGCCCGTCGTCGGCGACAGATAAAGCGTCGGGCGGTTCCAGCCTTCAAACTCGACCTGCCAATAGGGTGGCTTGCGCGCCTGCATTTCCTGAGGTGCCTCGGTCAAAAGTCGCACTGAGACGATCTTGCCGTCACCGGTGTAGATGCGCCGTGCCTGTTCGCGGACCTGGGACTCGGTCAGGGCAGGCAGCGGCGCACCCGAACGCGCGTCGAACAGGCGCGCCCCTTCAGGGCTCTCGGCGCGCCAAACCGGTTGGCCGAAAAAGCGCTGGAGACGGATTTCAGACACCCCCGGCGCGGCCGCGACGACCTTCGACGGCGCTGCGAGGCCGTCGAGGTCGAAGGGCTGGGCGACCGGGGAGCGCACCAGATGATCGCCATGGATGGTTTCGATGTGAACGACCACCATGTAGAAGCCGGTCAATGTCCAGAGCAAAGCCTGGACGCCCACGACCAGCGCCAGCCATTTATGCGTTCGCCGAACGAGCAGCGGCCAACGTATCGCCATCTTCCAATTCCTCAGAAGGCGGTGCGGAAGCCGACGTAGAAGCGCCGGCCGAGCAGGTCGTAGGTCATCGTATCGGTATTCGCATCGGTAAAGCTCTGGATATAGGGCGCCTTACGATCGAAGAGATTGTCGACGCCGAGCTGGAAGCGGGTCTTCTCGTCGATTTCGAAAGCGACCTGGAGATTGTGATAGAACATGTTCGGCGTGCGATAGCCGATTTCACCGGGTGCCGCATTGAAGTCGGTCGCCTTGCCAATCCACTGCGTCGACCATGTCGCGCTGATCCCATCTTTCTCGGCGGTCAGCACGCCATAGCCGCGCCACTTGGGATAACCGCCGTTGCCGCCACCGATGAAACCGTCGAAAATGATCGGTGCGCCGCCGGGGAAGGGATAGACGACATATTTGTTGAGATAGGTCAGGTTGACGTCGAGCGAGATGTTCACGCTGCCGATGCCGCCTGCGTAGACGAGGCCGAGGTCGAGGCCGTTCATTTCTTCGCGTCCGGTGTTGATCGGCTGGGCGGAGAGGAAGGTAACTTCGCCGGTCAACGGGCTGCGCGTGAAATCGTCGCAGAAGGGATGCGACAGATTCTCGCTCGCATAGCAGATGGCGAGTTTGGTCGAGCCCGGAATCGCGCGGATCGCATCCTTGATCTTGATGTCGAACCAGTCGGCGGTGAGCGAGAGCCCGGGCACCAGCCCTTTCGGCGAGATCACCGTCCCGACGGTCCAGGTGGTCGAGCTTTCGGGTTTCAGATTCTCATTGCCCCCGACGGTCGTGAGGATCGTCGTCCCGAGCTGAACGTAGTTAGCCGGAACCCCCGATGCCTGACAGTTCGAAATCAGTGTCGCATCGCCGCTCGTCGAATAGCGCGAACACGGGTCGGTCGTGGTCAGATTGCCTTCCGACACGCCGCCGTAGAGTTCGGGCACATTGGGAATGCGAAAGCCGGTGCCATAAGTGCCGCGCAGGCGGAAGCTGTCGCTGATCATCCAGTCGAGGCTGGCCTTGTAGTTCCAATCGCTGCCGAACAGATCATAGTCCGAAAACCGCACGGCGCCGCCCGCCGTCAGCGCCTCGAAAAAGGGCTTGTCGGCGAGGATCGGGACCGAAAGCTCGAGATATGCCTCCTTCGCCGTGGTGGAGCCCGAAATCGGATCCTGCTGGTTGGTGTTAGCGATGCCGAGCACGGTCAGCGGATCGGGGTCGCGCCAGCCCTTTTCCTTGCGATAGACGACCCCCGTCGCAAAGGAGACGGGTCCGGCGGGAAGATTAAACAGGCTGCCGTTGAGATCGGCGGTGACCGTCGCGAGCTCGTTGCCGCCGCGGTCGCGCGAGGTGAAGAGGATATAGTCAAGCACTTCGGGTGTCAGGTCGCCGAAACCAAGATAGTCGGCGCATGGGATCGAGGCGCCCGCCGCGAGGCTGCACTTGGTCGTGTCGAGCGTGTTGGCGACGCGTTCGAGGTTGGCAATGTTGGTTCCGCCATCGATCGCGGTGTTACGCCCGAAAGCGCCCGCGACCTCCCAGGCCCAGTCATTCGAAAGTTTGCCGCGCAACCCGAAACTGCCCTGCCAGGTGTCCGTTTCCTGGAAGAATTGACGCGGACCGGGCTCGGCGAGGCGCCGCTGGATGAGGACGATATTTTCGCCCGTCGGATTGGTCGGGTTGTTCGCCGAAATTGACAGGTTGCGAAGCGCTCCAGGGGTCGCGACCTGATTCGACTTGCGGGAGGTATAGAGGAATTCGCCGAATGCCTCGATATTGTCGGTGATGTCATAGTCGGCAAAAAAGGCCGTGCTGACACGTTCAACCGGACTCACTGCGTTCAGGAATGGATTCGAGTTGAAATTATGCTTGGCGGGGCTGTAGGGTTCGAAGAAATCCCCATCGCCGCCCGGAACCTGATTGAAATTGATCTGCTGTCCGTTCGGCAGCACGGCGCGCCCCCCAACGGTCGCGGCGCTATTAACACAGCTCAACGACCCCGGGGTAGTTTCGGCGAGCGAACAGGGCGCACGCGTCGCCATGTTGACGGCGCTGGTTTTCTGGTAGGTGACCGCAGCCATGAAACCACCGCGATCGTTGCGGACGCCCCACAGCAGGTCAGCGGTAAAATCCGAACCGTCGCCCTTTTCGCTGATGCCTTGGCGGACGCTCAGGCCAAGTCCTTCGTAGTCGGTCCGGGTGACGAGATTGACCACCCCCGCCATCGCGTCGGCGCCATAGATGGCCGACGCGCCGTCCTTAAGCACATCGGTGCGCGCGAGCGCGGCCACCGGGATCATGTTGAGGTCGGGCGACGAGTTGGCGCCCGTGCCGCCCGCGACGAGCCGACGGCCGTTTAGCAGCACGAGTGTCCGCTTGATGCCAAGACCGCGAAGATTGACCTGAGCGGTGCCCCAACCGTTATCCGCCCAATAGGCTGCGGTCTGGTTGCCTGCAAAGCCCGCGTTGGCCGGGAGGCGCTGAAGCACCGTTTCGATATTGACGAGTCCGGTATTCTCGATCTGCTCGGCCGAGACGACGGTCGCGGGCCCGACGCCCGCGAGGTCCTGGCGGCGAATGCGCGAGCCGGTCACGACGATGTCCGATCCGTTCGGAGCATCCTCGGCGGTGGGTGACTGCGTCGCGGCACCGCTCTGCGCGAGCGCTGGCGTTGCGAAGGTCGCGACCGCTACGGCGCTGGCGAGCAAAATTGTCCTGGTCATCATAGCGAAACCCCCTGATGGTTGGCTGATTCCCCTCAGAGAGCATTAAATGTATATACAGGTCAATACGAATTTATTGAATTATATCAATTAGTTATGAAGGAAATTTCGGGCGCATGATACTTATTAGATACGCAACCCAAAGCTCTACCCCTCATCAATTTTGAAATTTTTTTGCGGGCCTGCGTCTTTTCGCGCAAGGGGCCGGCTGGCCCTCCCTCGGCTTGCTCATGAAATGACATGAGTAAGTGGGTCGACACAGCTTGGGTGACCGACATAAGCCGCTCAATGCGGAAGTATCTGTTCGAGAAAGGTCCGTGCGCGCTCGTTTTTCGGCGCGGCGAAAAAATCGGCCGGCCTTGCTTCTCCGATGATCTGGCCCTGACCCATGAAAAGAATGCGATCGGCCGCCTCGCGCGCGAATCCCATTTCGTGCGTCACGCACACCATCGTCCGTCCTTCGCCGGCCAGGGCGGTCATCACATCGAATACGTCCTTGATCATCTCGGGATCGCGCGCCGATGTCGGCTCTTCGAAAAGAAGAATCCGGGGTTCCATCGCCAAAGCGCGAGCTATTGCGGCCCGCTGTTGCTGCCCTCCCGAAAGCTGCCCCGGATATTTGGCCGCCTGGTCGCCAATCCTCAATTTGTCCAAATAGGATATGGCGCGCGCCTCCACCTCCGGAAGAGACACGCCGCCGAGCAGGACGGGCGCGAGGGTGCAATTCTCCAGTACCGTCTGGGGGAACAGATTGAACTGTTGAAAGACCATGCCGACGGCGCGGAGCGCCGCAACTGCGCGAAGGCGGCGGCGGCCGACATGCCTGCCAAGACGGCGATTATCGAGCCACTCGTGCGAAGCAATTTCCTTATGGTCCCCTCCCATTTGCGAAAGCTCTCGGCTTCACCACCGAGCTATCTCGCGGCGTTGGCATGACCAGAAATAGTCACCACTCATCGCTATAAACGAGATGGTTATTCCATATGGTTATATCTCCCGCTGCAAGATCGAGCAGCGCCCGGCCGAGCCGCTGCCGATCGCTGCCCAAGGGTGCGACGTGACCACAATGGCCTTTTCGTGGCGCCGAAGACCCCGAACGCGCCGGCACATGCCCCCTTACTTTTTGTCCATATCGTGCCCTGCATGAGGATCGGGTTCGACAGGTTTGGGTGCTTCCGGCACGGCCTTTGCCCGCGGCACAGCGACCTTCGCGGCAGGTTCTTGCTTGGGGCGGGATTTCTCCGAAGGCACTGCCTCGTCGGTCGGCGCCGCCGGGGCAGACGCGGTGGGCGTCTCGTCCGCGACAGGCATGGTCTCGACCATTGCTGGGGGCTCACCGGCAGTAACCTCACCCTGTTCCGGTGCGACGTCGCTCTGCTGCGCGGGCTCAGTGCCGCATCCTGCCAGAGCAAATATCAGCACGGCGGCGCTCGCCAGGGGAATGAATCTCGTCATATCTGTCTCCTCTTCGTGTCGGCAGATCATGCGCGGAATTCAGAAACCTTGCCGTCGCTGCTGAACGCCATCACTTCGAATGCGTCCGCGCTTCCATCCGGCATTTCCATTCCCGGAGAACCGCGCGGCATGCCGGGCACGGCGATTCCGCGAATGTTGCGTGGCTTGTCGTGGAGGAGTCTCGCGACATGCCGCATCGGCACATGACCCTCGATCGCATAACCGCCGATAACGGCCGTGTGGCACGACGCCAGTTGGTCGGGCACGCCATATCGCGTCTTTACGGCAGCCATGTCGGCGCGGTTCTCGACGGTCACCGCATAGCCCTCGGCGCGGGCAATATCCGCCCAGGCTTCACAGCATCCGCACTCGGGGTCGCGATAGACGAGCATCCGTCTGACGCTCGTCGCATCAACGCGCGGCTCGCGAGCCGCGCCCTTTTTCTCGCCGGTCGCAACCGGTCCCGGGGAAGAATTGCATGCCGCAAGCGCCATCCCCGACCCGGCCGCAACCAGGCCGAGAAGGTGGCGGCGCGTCATCGGACTTTTCATGTCATTTCCTCGCGAGAATGGATTTCATCTGCTCGATTTCGGCCGCCTGCCCCGCGATGATGCCGCGGCAGAGTTCGCGTATTTCGGCATCCTTGAGCGACGCCTGTTCGCACATGAGAATCGCACCCGAATGGTGCGGAATCATCGAACGCAAGAAGGCCGTGTCGCCGATCGTCGTCTGTGTCCGGATGAGCCCGAAGCTCCCGAAGAAGGCAACTGCCGAGCCGAGCAGCAGGAGCGTATTAAGGCGCTTCGACGGAAACATGCCCGGCATTGCGACGATCATCAACACCACCATCGGTGAGACCATCATCAGCGTCATGTAGACCATGTTGAGGTTGTTGTAGAAGCTCGAGAGGCGGTCGATCATGACGAACATCACCAGATACATGATGACGCCGCTGACGATCGTCTGCAGCGCGAGGCTGCGATAGGCTGGTTTCACGGCATTTCTCCTCGACGTGTCGCCACCCCGCGAAACTTCTAGAACCAGGCCCGCACCCCCATCACGAAACTGACACCGCTCGCATCCTCGCCCGCGGCGCGGGCGAAACGCGCGGTATCGCCGACCTTGCGCGCCCATTCGACGCCGACATAAGGCGCGAATTCCTTCACGACCTCGTAACGCAGGCGAAGCCCGAGCTCGAGATCCGAAAGCCCCGAACCGACGCCGGTCTCTGGCACGTCCTGAGCCGAGAAATTGACCTCCGCCATCGGCTGGAGGATGAGCTTCTGCGTGATGCGCTGGTCGTAATAGCCTTCGAGCCGGGCGAGCAGGTCACCCTTGTTCGAGAGGAAAAGCGCGCCTTCGACTTCGAACCAATATGGGGCGAGCCCCTCGAAGCCGATCGTCGCATAGGTGCGGTCGGGCCCGGGCCCAAGATCCTGCCTGATACCCGCCTGCGCGTTGAAATAGGGTCCGATCGCGCGGCTGTAGAGCGCCTGCACCTCGGCGCCTTCGATGCCTTCGCCGAATACACCTTCGCCTTCGCTCTTGAGCGTCAGCCGGTTGATGTCGCCGCCATACCAAGCCTCACCGTCCCAACGGAAACCATCGCGCCCTTTGCGCACCTGATATTCGGCGAGGTTGAAGCTGATGAAAGCGATGGTCTGCGCGCCATTCTCTTTCATCATGTCGTGGCGCGAATGCTCCATTTCGGCTTTGGGGTAGATGCGATCGGCATACCAGTCGCTTGGGGGCGCGGGTGCGGCGGCATCGCCCGGCGGCAAGTCGGTGCCGCTGGCGCCGATCGTCGTCGCCATAGCTTCCATTCCGGCCATGGGATCCGCAGACCCGCCTTTCGGAGTGCAATGGCCCATTTTGGCATGTTCGGGCGGACAATCGGGATCGGACGGCTGCGGTGCGCCATGATCCATCGCACCCATGTCCGAAGCGCTCTTGTCCGAAGCCTTCGCCTCCGGCGTACAATGACCCATCGCGGCATGTTCGGGTAGGCAGCTTGAAGCCTCGGGCTCCATGTCCATGCCCTGCATGCTCCCATGGTCCATCTGCTCCATCGACCCTTCGGCGGGCGCTTCGGGCGCGGGCTGCGCTACCGGCGCTGGCGTGGGCGAGGGAGCGGGCGTCGGCGCGGGCGCCGCACCATGCATCGAATGATCCATCGACTGCGCCGCGGCGGGCACAGCAAAGGACAGCGGGGCGATACCCGCGAGGAGAAGCGCGACCCGGGTCATTCGCCGTCTCCCTTCGGACGGACGCTGACGACGCGCATCATCCCCGCGTGCATGTGATAGAGAAGGTGGCAGTGGAACGCCCAGTCGCCGAGCGCGTCGGCGGTGAAATCGAAGCTCGCGGTCCCGCCCGGCTGAACGAGGACGGTATGCTTGCGCGGCGAACGATCGCCCTTGCCCGTGACCAGTTCGAAGAAATGGCCGTGCAGGTGGATGGGGTGGCTCATCATCGAATCGTTGATGAGGTTGATCCGCACGCGCTCGCCCTCGATGAAGGGGATGGGCTCGTGATAGTCGGACATCTTGATGCCGTCGAACGACCACATGAAGCGCTCCATGTTGCCGGTCAGATGGATGTCGAGCGCGCGCGAGGCGGCACGCACGTCGGGATTGCGCTCAAGCGCCACCAGATCATGGTACGTCAGCACCTTGTGCCCGACATCCTCCAGCCCCTGTCCGGGTTCGCCCATACGATCCATCGGCATCGGCGAGATCGTCTGGACGCCAGGATTCTTGTCGACCTGCGGCGCGACGTCGAAATCGCGCATGCTGTGCTGCATGCCTCCGCCCGATCCATGATCCATGCCCGCCATCGCGCCGCTTTCCCCCGCTGGCGTGCAATGACCCATCTTGGCATGTTCGGGGGGACAGGAAGGGTCGCTCGCCGGCATAGGCATGGCACCCATATCACCACCCGAATGATCCATACCTGCCATCGAGCCGCCCGACATGTCGCCCATGCCCATGTCCTTCATCGTCGCGAGCGGCCGCTCGCGGAGCGGCGGCACCTCGGCGACCATGCCGGCGCGCGGTGCGAGCGTCGCGCGCCCCATGCCCGAGCGGTCGTTGGCTTCGGCGACCAAAGTATAGGCGCGGTCCTCGACCGGAGTGACGATGACGTCGTAGGTTTCGGCAACCGCGATCTGGAACTCGTCGATCTCGGTCGGCACGACATTGAGGCCGTCAGCCTGGATGACGGTCATCCTGAGGCCGGGGATGCGGACGTTGAAAATCGTCATCGCCGACGCATTGACGATACGCAGCCGCACACGCTCGCCCGGGCTGAAGAGCGCGGTCCAGTTGTCGCGCGGACCATGGCCGTTGACGAGGAAAGTGTAGGTCGAACCATTGACGTCGGCGACGTCGGTCGGGTCCATCCGCATGGCACCCCACTCGATCCGCTCCTTCAGCGACTGGTCCTTGCCGGCAAGGAGACCGCTCAGCGTCTGGCGCTGCATGTTGAAATGGCCGGGATTGACCTTGAGTTTGCGGAAGATCGCCTCGGGCGAAATCTGGCTGTGGTCGGAGAGTACAACGACATGCTCGCGATCATAGCCGATCGGGTCGACGCCCGCGGGATCGATGACGATCGGGCCGTAATGGCCGAGCTGCTCCTGCAATCCCGAATGGCTGTGATACCAATAGGTCCCCGACTGAACGACCGGGAATTCATAGACAAAGGTCGAACGCGGCTTGATACCGGGAAAGCTGACGCCGGGCACGCCGTCCATCTGGAACGGCAGGATCAGACCGTGCCAGTGGATCGAGCTGTCCTCGTCGAGATCGTTGACGACGGTCAGGCGCGCTGTCTGCCCTTCCTTAAGCCGGACGAGCGGCGCGGGCACGGTGCCGTTGATCCCGATCGCGCGGCTGAGCTTGCCATCGATGCGCATCGTCTGGCGCGCGATGCGCAGCGTGATGTCGTTACCCGATACGGTCGGGAGGGGCGCGGTAATGCCGGACGACACCGGCTGGGCCCAAGCCGGGAACCATGCGGCCATCGCCGCAGCAGCCCCTCCGCCCAAAGCTCCACTGACGAACCGACGCCTTTCCATCTGCATATTCTTTCCGACCGTTACTGACTGTTCCTAAAGCTATACGCAGGCGGCACGGCTGCCCCTCAACAAAAATGCCGACGATGAGGAGATGCCGCCTGAAGGAGCGGTCGAACCGTCAACCCTCCGCGCTCGCGGATGTTCCTGCGAGTAATTCCCGGAGCCTGGTCCGCGCTCGGTAGAGGCGGGTTTCGACCGTTTTCTCGCTGACGCGCAAAATAACCGCGGTTTCGGCCTGGCTGACCTCGTCGACACCGCGGAGGAGCAAGACCTCGCGCAAATTCTGCGGCAGTTGATCGATCGCGCCGCGAACCTTGGCGAGCTCTCGCCTGTCGGTCGCCGCAGAATCAGGCGCAGGACCATCGCTTGCTACGTGATGCGCATTTTCGAGCGGGAGCGCGCGGGAGAAAAAGGCGCGCACCTTTCGCCGTCGTGCCCAGTCGCGACATTTGTGCGGAAGGAGCGTTCGCCATCATAGCGATCGAGCGCCGAAAAACCGGAGACGAACGTCTCCTGCGTCAAATCCATCGCCTCGTCGGCATCCCCGATCTGCTTTACGATGAGCCGGTAGACACCCGTTTTGTAACGGCGCAGCAACTCGCGATAGGCGTCCTCGCGGTGCGCGCGCGCAAAGGCCGCCAGATCCTGGTCGCTACATTGCGATAGGTCGGCGCTCACCGCGCATCGGCGGTCAGCGCCTTGACCACGCTCTTGTCGAACATCTCCGCTTGATCGGGGTTGAGAACCCCGCGCATCGCGAAGAGATGCTGGAGCGTTTCCTTCTGCAACGTCCCCATCACCTCATGCGTCTCGTCGATCGCCTCGGTGACGCGCGGTCCATAGCCATGTTCGGCTTCGATTGCCTGCGCGAGCCGGACGTTCGCAGCGCGCATCTCGAGTTCAAGCGCCTGACGTCGACCGGCGAAGTCGGCTTCGATCCGCTCGAGTTTCGTTTCCTGCTCCGGGGTCAGGTCGAGTTGACCGTGAAGAAGCGCATGAAGTTCGGTTTCGCTGGCTCTGGGCGCATCGGCCACCAGACGGCCGACGAACACGCCGGCAATCGCCGCGGCGAAAGCAATGAGCCCAACGAGAAGAAGACGGCGCGACGGCATCGTTACTGCACACCCAGCAAGGTGGAAGGCGCCAATGCGCTAGGCGGACCAAACGGGGTAAGGGGACTTGCCGCGACCGCCGGCTGGGAAATCGCGCTCCCCGCAACAATACCGCCGCCGAGCGAAACAAAGGCCGCCAGCGCCATCAGGCGGCGCATCGCCACCGCTTCACGTCGGCGGATCGCCAATGCGCCCATGATGCGATCGTCGAGCGCATCGAGTGCTGCGGGCAGATCGATCCTGTTCAAAATGCGAAGCTCCTCATCCATCGATTGTCTCTTCAAACCTTTCCATCATTGTACATACGCGCCGAAGTGCTTCACCCCTCACATCAGAATAATCCGCCAGAATATTTGAGGGCTATTCACACGTCCTGCGTATTAGCAGGACAGACACGCAATTGGAGGTCCTCATGCTTAAGTCTCTTCTCCCCTCGGCGGCAGCGGCTCTCGCCCTCGCGGTCATGCCAACCGCAGCGAGCGCACATACCAAGCTCGTCGGTTCGACACCCGCGGCCAATTCGACCGTCTCGAAAGTGACGTCGGTCAGCCTGAAGTTTAATGAAAAGGTGATCGCCTCGACGGTGAAGACCGAGCTGGTCATGACCGGAATGCCGGGGATGGCCAATCACGCGCCGATGAAAATTCCCTTCACCTCGGCGATGGGCACGGACGGCAAGTCGATGACGCTTGCGCTGAAGCGCGCGCTGACGCCCGGGACCTACAAGGTCAAATGGTCGGCGGCGGGCGCCGATACCCACCGCATGGGCAGTGAATTCAGCTTCACCGTAAAGTAAGGCGGTGGGCGACCCCGTCCTGATCGGCATCAGGTTCGCGCTTTATGCGGACCTGATGCTCATCGCCGGCCTCGCTGCGTTCCCGCTCTATGCGCTGACACGAAGCGAACGCCTTGAGCCGCAGCCGATGATGGCCGCGATCTGGCGCGCAGAGCGAGGGCTCTGCGCCGCTGGACTGCTTGTCTCCACCCTCGGGATGGGCGTGCTCGCAGCTTCGATGCAAGGCGTGGGTCTCCTCGCCCTGGAGTTCCAGCCTTTCTGGGACCTTGTTCGCGAAACCGACGTCGGGACGGCCTGGATCTATCGGAGCGCCGCGCTCCTGCTCGCGCTGGGGGCCGCGATCTGGATGCCCCGCTGGCCGGCAGCCGCGGCCGCCACGATCGCGGCTGCCGGCTCGGTGGCCGTCGCGACCCTGGTCTGGTCCGGCCACGCAGGCGCGACTGAAGGCGCCGCCGGCACCATCCACCGGATCAGCGACATATTGCACCTGATCGCAGCCGCGGTCTGGATTGGCGCGATCGGTGCCTTCCTTCTCCTGATCTCACCACAACGCCTCCGCGAATGGCCGGGCGGACTCCGAATTGCGGTGCGGAGCCTCGATCAATTTTCCCTCATCGGCACGATCTGCGTCCTCGTCATCGCCGCCACCGGCCTCATTAACAGCCAGATGATCGTCGGCGCCGAGAATCTCGGCCGGTCTCTCGGCTCGCCCTATGGACAATTACTGCTTGCCAAGCTCGCGCTGTTCGGACTGATGCTGATGCTCGCAGGCGCCAATCGCTGGCGATTGACGCCTGCGTTTGCGGCAACCGTCGCGAACTCCGATTTCGATAGCCCTGACGTCGAATCCGACCAGGCGCTTGCGGCCATGCGCAGGAGCCTGATCATCGAAGCGTCGGCCGCGCTCGCCATACTCGCGCTGGTTGCCTGGTTCGGCACGCTCGAGCCCTTCGTCGCCGCCGATCCGGTTTGACCGCCAGCACCGCCTCCTGGTCCGGTTCGATCATGCTCGGGACCGGCTGGGCGTTGATCGACGCGCGCATCGGGAGCAGCCGTCCCCACAGCCATGTGGCGCATCAGATAAGCCTTGCCGTCGAACGCGACCTCGAGATTTCCGGCGACGCCGACATGATAGTCCCTGCCGGACATGCCGTTGCCATAGCGTCGCATGTCCAGCATCGCCTGGGGCCGCAGGGCGCCCTCGTGAGGTCATTTTATCTCGACCCGCTTTTTCGCGCCGATGCGCGCCTGTCCATCGGATCGGCACCTGTCCTGTTGACGCCGGTGGAGATGGCCGGCCTCGGCGAGATCGCAAGCGCTGCGGACGCGAAGCGCTGGGCGTCCGACTATCTCGACCAGTCGCAGGCGCGTCCCGTGGATGCGCGCCTTGCCGAGGCGCTCGCGGCCCCTAACGATTTGTCGACCGCGCGCGCCTTGGCCGACGTCGCTTGCCTCTCTCCCTCGCGCCTGCGCGAAATCGTCAGCCGCGACTTCGGTGTGCCTCCGGCCAAATTGCTGCAATGGCTCCAGCTTCAGCGCGCAATGCGGGCGCTGGCCGGCGGCGGAGGTCTCGCCGACGCCGCGGCGGCGGGAGGCTTTGCCGATCAGTCGCACTTCACGCGCCGCTGCGCCCAATGGCTCGGAGTGACACCCTCGGCTGGCCTCAGCGCCTTCGCTTTCGAAATCATGCCCTGAGCCGGATGCGCGTCGCACCGCATCGCTCCGGCGAAACATTCAAGACCGGCGCGCCTGCTTGCCCCTAAGCGGCTCGTCGAGACCGGCGCGTGGCCGCAATCCAGCGGCAAGCAAAGCGTCGAAAGGAGACGGCCATGCCCGACCCGAGACCCGTAGCGAGTTCCTACACGCCAGCGGCAGGATATCACATCCTAACGCCCTTTTATGATTTCGGCGTCGCGGTGACGACGCGCGAGCGCGTGTGGCGCGACCGTCTCGTTCACCATATGGCGCTCGCCGAGGGTGAGGTCATTCTCGACATTGGTTCTGGTACGGGAAATCTTGCGCTGGCGATCGCCCGCCATAGCCGGGGCGTCCGCTATCTTGGTATCGACCCCGACGAGGCCGCGACGCGAATTGCCCGAACCAAGACCGCGCAGATTGTTCCATCGCCGGAGTTTCGCGTTGGCTTTTTCGCGGCTTCGGCGATCGATGACTGGCCTTCGCCTGCCAAGATAGCGATCTGCCTCGTCCTTCATCAGGTCGGGCTTGAGGAAAAGGCACGTCTGCTGCGCGAAGCTTGGCAGGTGCTCGCGCCCTTCGGCAAACTCTATGTCGCCGACTATGGGGAACAGCGCAGCCGCCTTATGCGGTTGCTGTTCCGTCTGACGATCCAGCAACTCGATGGCGTCCAGGACACCCAGCCCAACGCCGACGGAATGCTCCCGGTACTGATGAGAGAGGCCGGCTTTCGCGATATCCGCGAGCTTGAGACATTTCGCACGCCAACCGGTGCGATCGCTATCATCGAGGCCGGCAAGCCCCGGACCTAACCGCACGGGGCAAAGAAAATCCGAGGGATAACACCCGTTCTTGCGTATCGATAGGAGCGGCTCCATTCTGGAACCGCTAGAAAAGACGCCAGCGGCGAACTCGACCGGCGGCGTTCGGACGGCCCCACGATCAGGCGGGCATCCGATATGTACGGGAGCGGCGACGGTGCACGATCATCAGGGCGCGGAAAAAGGCAGCGGGAGCACGACCGATCCGGTCTGCGGCATGACGGTCGATCCGGCCACCACGCCGCACATCGCGACGCACGGCGGCGAACATCACTATTTTTGCAGCGCAGGGTGCCTCGCCAAATTCGAGGCCGATCCGGATCGCTATGCCGCAAAACGCGAGCCGGCCGCAGCCGATGCACCCGAGGGAGCCATCTGGACCTGCCCGATGCATCCCGAGATCCAGCGGGCTGGTCCCGGAAGCTGCCCCATCTGCGGCATGGCACTCGAGCCCGTCATGCCAACCGCATCGGACGGCCCCAGCGAAGAATATCGCGATATGCGGCGGCGCTTCTGGATCGGGCTCCTTCTCGCCCTTCCCGTGGTCGCGCTCGAAATGGGCGGCCATTTGACGGGCCTTCACCAATATGTCGGTCGCCAGACAAGCAACTGGATCCAGATGCTGCTCGCAACCCCCGTCGTGTTATGGGCGGGCTGGCCCTTCTTCGAGCGCGCCTGGCTTTCGATCCGCAACAAGAGCCTCAACATGTTCACCCTCATTGCGATGGGGACGGGCGTCGCCTGGGGCTACAGCATGATCGCGGCGATCGCCCCGCAAATCTTCCCGGCCGCCTTCCGCGCCGCCGACGGCTCGGTCGCGGTCTATTTCGAGGCGGCCGCGGTCATCACGGTGCTGGTGCTGCTCGGGCAGGTGCTCGAACTCAGGGCCCGCGAGACGACGAGCGGCGCAATCCGCGCACTCCTCGACCTAACGCCGAAGCTCGCCCGGCGCGTCCGCAGCGACGGGAGCGACGAGGAGGTCGCACTCGAGGATGTTGCGGTCGGCGACATACTGCGTATCCGTCCGGGCGAGAAGGTCCCGGTCGACGGGATCGTCATCGAAGGTCGCGGCACCGTCGACGAGTCGTTGGTCACGGGCGAGTCGATGCCGGTCACCAAGGAAGCCGGCGCCGCGCTCATCGGCGGGACGATCAACCAGACCGGTGGCCTCCTGATGCGCAGCGAGAAGGTCGGGCGCGACACAATGCTCGCCCGAATCGTGCGGATGGTCGCCGACGCTCAGCGCAGCCGGGCGCCGATCCAGCGCCTCGCCGATACTGTGTCGGGCTGGTTCGTGCCGGGCGTCATCGTCGTTGCCATCGCCGCTTTCATCATCTGGTCGCTACTCGGCCCCGCGCCCGCCATGGCCTATGGCCTCATCGCCGCAGTATCGGTGCTCATCATCGCCTGTCCCTGCGCGCTCGGCCTTGCGACGCCAATGTCGATCATGGTCGGCGTCGGTCGCGGCGCCGAGGCCGGCGTGCTGATCAAGAATGCGGAGGCGCTCGAGCGGATGGAAAAGGTCGACACGCTCGTCGTCGATAAGACCGGAACCCTCACCGAGGGTAAGCCGTCGGTCGTCGCCATCGAAGTCGCCGACGGCTTCGAGGAGAAGGACCTCCTGCGGATCGCCGCCAGTCTCGAACGCAGCAGTGAACATCCGCTCGCGGCTGCCATCGTCAAGGCCGCCGAAGACCGGGGCCTCGCGCTCGTCGAGCCATCTGGGGTCGACCAGCCGGTAGGCAAAGGCATCGTTGGGGTCGTCGACGACAAGGCCATCGTCCTCGGCAACGCGAGTTTCCTCGAAGAATATGATGTCGATCTGCGCGCGCTTGCGGAGGCCGCCGACCGGCTTCGCGGAGACGGCGCGACGGCGATCTACATTGCGGTCAACGGTAAGGCCGCCGGTGTCATCGCCATTGCAGATCCCATCAAAGAGACGACGGGCCAGGCGCTCGCGGCCCTGCGCGAGGCCGGAATCCAAGTCATCATGCTCACTGGCGACAATCGCGTCACCGCCGAGGCGATCGCGCGGCGTCTCGGCATCGACGACGTCGAGGCCGATGTCCTCCCCGACCAGAAGAGCGCGGTAGTCCAGCGGCTGCGTGAGCAAGGTCGGGTCGTCGCGATGGCCGGCGACGGGGTCAACGACGCCCCCGCACTCGCCGCGGCCGACGTCGGCATCGCGATGGGGTCGGGAACCGATGTCGCCATCGAAAGCGCGGGTGTGACGCTGCTGCGCGGCGACCTTCTGGGCATTGTCCGGGCGCGCCACCTCAGCCATGCGACGATGGCGAATATCCGCCAGAATCTCTTCTTCGCCTTCGCCTATAATGTCGCGGGCATTCCGGTGGCGGCGGGCGTGCTCTATCCGGTCTTCGGGCTGCTCCTGTCGCCGATCATCGCCGCCGCCGCGATGGCGCTCTCGTCGGTGAGCGTAATCGCCAATTCGCTGCGGCTGCGGTTCGTAAAAATCTAATCGAAGCATCACGGCGGACGGATGCCGCCAGCGCACAAAATGGGAGAATAAGGGAGAATAAGGATGAGACGTATCAGACGTATCAAACAGGCGGTGATCGGACTGGCGCTGGTCATTGCGGCTCCCGCCTACGCGGCGCCAACCCCTGATTATCAAGCGGCGACCGCGACGCTGGCGCAATATAAGCAGGCGATCGAGAGCCGCGACCTGTCGGGCGTCGAAGCCTTGTTCGCGCCCGACGCCCAGATCTTCGAGTCGGGCGGCATCGAAGGAAATTTCGTCCATTATCGCGACCATCATCTCGCGCCCGAGCTCAAGGCGTTCAAGTCCTTCGCCTTCAAGGGCTATAAGGTTTCGGTGCGCGGCGAAGGCGAGATCGCGATCGCGACCGAAACCTACTCCTACACGATCATACTCGCGAGCGGCGAAACGGTCGAACGCGATGGCGTTGCGACGAGCGTGCTTAAATGGACGGAGGGCAAATGGCGGATTATCAACCTGCACAGTTCTTCGCGCAAGCCGAATGCCTGATGGCGGCGGGCGGGGCAGGGATTATCTGGTCCGGGTGTAACCGCAGCGGGGCTGCTCGCGAACAGCTCGGCAGTCCAGGCGCCGCAGTTTCAGTTTGACGCCAAGACTGCCAAGGAACATGCTTCGACCGTGAAACGCTGGCTTTCTCTGCTGCTGCTCTTCGGAGCTGTGCTGGGCCTTCTGGCCCAGGAAGCCGCGTTCGCGTCGGCGCCGGCAATGCCTATCGCGGACACCGCGATCGCGGCCTCAGCCATGAGCGACGAATGCGCGGAAATGATGGGCATCGACAAGTCGCAGGGCAAGGAGCCGTGCCAGGGCCTCACGCTCGACTGCATCGCCAAAATGGGCTGCGCGCTCCCGCCCGCCGTCGTATCGCCGGCCATGCCGCTCGCGGCGATGGCCCATATGCCGGAACTGCTCGATCCGCTTCCGATCCGGCGGCTCACTGGCCGCACGATCGGCCCCGAGCCCGATCCGCCGCTACTTCTCGGCTGAACTGCACGATGCGCGCCGACTGTTCGGCGTGTTCCCAAGCTTTTCAACCGAGGAATTTCAACATGAAACCGATTTTTGCCGTTGCCGCGCTCGCGGCAGCAACGCTTGCCGCTCCCGTTTTCGCACAGGAAGCACCGGGCGGCCGTTATGAATGGCAGACGCGCCAGGTGCCAGGACCGAACAAGTCCAATACCACCTCGCGGGTCCGCGTCTGGGTGAAGGACAAGTCCGCCCAGATGGCCAACTGCGACTGCGACATGATGAACGCCGATCCGGCCGATTGCATGAAAAAAATGACCGGCGGCCACATGGCGCACCCCGCGGCGTAATATCTCCATCCCCGGCGCCTATGCGCCGGGGATGGTCTCGCCCGATCCAAAAAAGGGGGAAATCATGCGCCTTTTCTTTGCGGCAGCCGTGCTTGCGCTGCCCACGGCCCTGCACGCCGAACCGATGTCGCTCGATGATGCGCTTCGGCTGGCGGAAACGCGCGCACCCGAATTACAAGCCCGAGAAGCCGGGCTCGATGCCGTCCAATCGGCGGCGATCGCCGCCGACCGCCTTCCCGACCCGAAGCTCAATCTCGCCATCCAGGATTTTCCGGTCACGGGTCCCGACGCGGGGCGGTTCAATCGCGACAATTTCACGATGCAGGTCATCGGGATCAGCCAGGACTTCCCGAACCCCGCCAAGCGACGCGCGCGCGCGACGCGCGCGCAGGCCGAGATCGGAATCGCCCGCGCCGACGAATCGGTCACCGCGCAGAACATCAGGCTCGCGACAGCCCTCGCCTGGGTCGACCTCTTCTACGCCAAGAAGCGCCTCAAGGAACTCGACCTGCTCGACGAAGGTCTCGAGGATCTGCAGGCGACGGTGACCGCGCGGCTTGCCAGCGGCTCGTCGCGCCCGGCGCAGGCGCTGGAACCCGAGCAGCTTCGCGCCGCGGTCAGCGATCGCCGCAGCACCCTCGCGGCCGAGATTGCGCGCGCCCGCGCGCAGCTCGCACGCTTTACCGGCGATGCCGCGGCGGACACCATGGGCGACCTGCAACCGCAGAGGGTCGATGAAACGGTGCTGCGCGCCGGCATCGACGCCTTGCCGCGGCTGCGCGCGCTCGACGCCCGCACGCTCGCGGCCGACGCCGAGACGAGCCTCGCACGCGCCGACAAGCGTCCCGACTGGAGCGTCAATGCGGCCTATGGCCGCCGCGAACCCAATTTTGGCGACCTCGTCACGCTCGGAGTCAGCATCGACCTGCCGCTCTTCGCCAAAAAACGACAGGATCCCAAGATCGCGGCGCGCGTGAGCGAGGCGACCCGCGCGCGTCTCGAACGCGAAGCGGCGAAACGCGATATCGCGGCGGCGCTCGACGCCGATCTGGCCGATCATCGCATGCACAGCGAGCAGCTGGCCAATGCGCGGTCGCGGCTGGTGCCGCTCGCGAAGAAGCGCGCCGAGCTCGACCTCGTCAGCTGTCCGCCGTCAGCGCCAATGGCACAGATTTGAGGTTGTGATTTAAGGAGGATTTGGGCTTCGTCGTAGTGACGAAGGAACGAAGATGAAGCCCAAATC
>NZ_MEFH01000111.1:0-10140 GCF_001725095.1 Sphingopyxis sp. SCN 67-31
CACATCAACCGCGTCTCGAAGACCGTGAAGGGCGGCAAGCGCTTCGGTTTCGCCGCGCTCGTCGTCGTCGGTGACGGCAAGGGCCGCGCTGGTTTCGGTCATGGCAAGGCGCGCGAAGTGCCCGAAGCCATTTCGAAGGCGACCGCCGCTGCGAAGAAGGCGATGATTCGCGTTCCGCTGCGCGACGGCCGCACGCTGCACCATGACGGTCGCGGCCATTTCGGCGCCGGCAACGTCACCGTGCGTTCGGCACCTGCAGGTACCGGCATCATCGCCGGTGGCCCGATGCGTGCCGTGTTCGAATCGCTCGGTGTTGCCGATGTGGTGACCAAGTCGGTCGGCACGTCGAACCCCTACAACATGATCCGCGCGACCTTCCAGGCGCTCGGCGAACAGACCAGCCCGAAGTCGGTCGCGCAGCGTCGCGGCAAGAAGGTTTCGGACCTGATCAAGCGCGGCGGCGTGTCCGATCGTGCAGCCGAGGCTGAAGCCGCGGCGGTGACGGAGTAAGACAATGGCCGACAAGAAGATCAAGATCCGCCAGATCGGTTCGCCGATCCGTCGTCCCAAGGACCAGCGCAAGATCCTGACCGGCCTCGGCCTGGGCAAGATGAACCGCGAAGTCGAACTGGTCGACACCCCGGAAGTGCGCGGCATGATCCGCAAGCTTCCGCACATGGTGGAAGTAATCGAGGGCTAAAGTGAAACTCTATCGCCTGTTGACCGGTCCCGACGATGCCGCCTTCTGCGCGCGTGTCGAAGGGCTGCTCAATCGGGGGTGGCAACTTCACGGCAGTCCGTCGATCACCTGCGTCGATGGCCGCGGCCATGTGGCGCAGGCGATCGTGATGGAAAAGGCCGGGCCTTATCCCGGCTTCCAACCGTCGAGTGAAATCGAACCCGACTGAAACACCGGGTTCAAAGCGCGACAAAAGCGAAAGCGAGTGCAAAATGACTATCAAGCTTAACGATCTTCGTGACAACAACGGCGCCCGCAAGGGCCGCATGCGCGTCGGACGCGGCATCGGTTCGGGCAAGGGCAAGACCGCCGGCCGCGGCCAGAAGGGCCAGAAGGCCCGCAGCGGTGTCGCGATCAATGGCTTCGAGGGCGGCCAGATGCCGCTCCACATGCGCATCCCGAAGCGCGGCTTCAACAACATCTTCGGCAAGGATTTCGCGATCGTGAACCTGGGCCAGGTGCAGAAGCTGGTCGATGCCAAGAAGCTCGACCCCAAGGCGACTGTCGACCATGCGGCGCTCAAGGCGGCCGGTGTGGCCCGCGGCGGCAAGGACGGCGTCCGTCTCCTCGCCAAGGGCGAACTGACCGCGAAGCTCAACTTCGCCGTTGCCGGCGCGTCGAAGGGCGCGATCGAGGCGGTCGAAAAGGCGGGCGGCAAGGTCGACCTGCCGGCGGCCGAAGCGAAGGCCGAGTAATTCGGACAAGGGGCGGTTCCGAAAGGGATCGCCCTTCGTCTTTGTGATCATCTCTATTCCCGCTCGATAGCGCAGGTTCGAGAGCCGTACCGGCCCCGCCAGATGCGAGCGGATCGATGGGGCGAATGAACGCCCCATCAAAAATGGGCCTTTCCCCTTGCGCTTCGTAACCGCCGAACGCACATAGGCGCGGGGTCGCCGGGGGCGCGGTCCGGAATATCCTCGAGGAAACTACCCATGGCCTCTCGCGCCGACCAGCTTGCTTCCAGCATCAATTTTTCGAAGTTCGGCAAGGCGACCGAACTCAAGAACCGCATCTGGTTCACGATCGGTGCGCTGATCGTCTTCCGCTTCCTGTCGTTCGTGCCGCTGCCCGGGGTCGACCCCGTGGCGCTGTCGCGCCTTTACAGCCAGGCGGCGTCGGGCGGCATCCTCGACATCTTCAACACCTTCTCGGGCGGCAGCCTGGAGCGCATGAGCATCATCGCGCTCGGCGTCATGCCCTATATCACGGCGTCGATTGTCGTGCAGCTCGCCGCGGCGCTGGCCCCGAGCCTCGCCGCGCTCAAGAAAGAGGGCGAAAGCGGCCGCAAGAAGCTCAACCAATATACGCGCTACGGCACCGTGCTGCTCACCGCGATCCAGGGCTATTTCATTGCCGTCGGGCTGGAAACGCTCGGCCAGAGCCAGGGCATCGCCGCGGTCGTCGATCCGGGCATGATGTTCCGCGTCGGCGCAGTCATCAGCATCGTCGGCGGTACGCTGTTCCTGATGTGGCTCGGCGAACAGATCACCAGCCGCGGGATCGGCAACGGTGTCTCGCTGATCATCATGGCGGGCATTCTCGCGCAGCTTCCGCGCAGCTTTGCCCAGATGTTCACGCAGGTTCGCGAAGGATCGATGGGCGGCGGCACGATCGTCGCGGTCATCGGCGGCGCGATCATCATCATCGCCTTCATCAGCTTCATGGAACGCGCACAGCGCCGCGTGCTCGTCCAGTATCCGAAGCGCGCGACGCAGCGCGGCGTGATGCAGGCCGAGCGCAGCCACCTGCCGCTGAAGGTCAATACCGCGGGCGTGATCCCGCCGATCTTCGCCTCGTCGCTGCTGCTGATGCCGCTGACCGTCACGCAGATGCTGGGCAATAATGTGAAGGGCGACACCGCCTGGGGCGATTTCCTCATCACGCTCAACCAGTATCTGGCGCACGGCCAGCCGCTCTATATGGCGCTCTATGCCGCCGGCATCATCTTCTTCTGCTTCTTCTACGTCGCGGTCGTCTTCAACCCCGAGGAAACCGCCGACAATCTGAAGCGCCAGAACGGTTTCATCCCCGGCATCCGCCCGGGCAAGAATACCGCGGCCTATCTCGATTTCGTGCTGACCCGCATCACCGTGATCGGCGCCGCCTATCTGGCGCTCATCTGCCTTATCCCGGAATATTTCATCGCCGGGTCGGGCCTGCCGTTCCAGCTTGGCGGCACCAGCCTGCTGATCATCGTCAATGTCACCATCGATACGATCAGCCAGATCCAGAGCCATATGCTCGCGCACCAATATGGCGATCTGATCAAGAAGGCCAAATTGAAGGGCGGCATTGCGCGCCGCTGACGCGGTCGCTAGGCGAAATCCTGACAGGGTAGGCAACAGGGGGCGTCATGACGCTGAACATCATTTTGCTTGGACCGCCGGGAGCCGGCAAGGGAACGCAGGCTTCGCGTCTGGTGGAAGAGCATGGGATGGTCCAGCTTTCCACCGGTGACATGCTCCGTGCGGCCGTCAAGGCGGGAACGCCGATCGGCCTGCAGGCCAAGGCGGTGATGGACGCGGGCGAACTGGTGTCGGACGAAATCGTCTCGGGCCTGATCGGCGAGCGGCTCGACGAGCTCGGGAACGAAACCTCGGTCATCTTCGACGGCTATCCGCGCACCGCGGCGCAGGCCGAGGCGCTCGACGGCATCTTGTCGGCGCGCGGCCGCAAGCTCGACCATGTCATCGAACTGGTCGTTGACGAAGATGCGCTCGTCGACCGGATCACCGGACGCTTTTCGTGCGCCAATTGCGGCGAAGGCTACCACGATCGCTACAAGCTGCCGAAGGTCGAAGGCACCTGCGACGTGTGCGGCAGCCATGATTTCAAGCGCCGTCCCGACGACAATGAGGAAACGGTGCGCACGCGCATGGCCGAATATCGCGCGAAGACCGAACCGATCCTGCCGATCTACGAGGCGCGCGGGATCGTCAGCAAGGTCGATGGCATGGCCGCGATCGACGCCGTCAACGATGCGATCGAGGCGATCCTGCGAAGCGACGCCAGCTAGTCAGCCCCCCTGGCGCCGTCTATGAAGGCGGCGAAGGGGGAATGATCCATGCATGTGAAATCGTCTTTCGGCGCGCTCCTGTTCGCGGCGACGTGCGTCGCCTCGCCGGCAGCGGCCAAGGTCATCGATCAGAGCGACATCGGTTTCACCGTCGCGCATACGGCGCAGGTCGCCGCGACGCCCGAAGATGTGTGGAAAATGCTCCGCACCCCCGACAAATGGTGGTCGAAAGAGCATAGCTGGTCGGGCGATGCCGCCAATTTCTGGCTCGACTCGCAGGCCGGTGGCTGTTTCTGCGAAAAGCTGCCCGATGAGGGGCAGGGTGTCGGCAGCGTCCAGCACGCGCGGATCATCTTCGCCAAGCCGGGGGAAATGATGCGCCTGTCGGGCGCGTTCGGGCCGCTGCAGGGCGAGGCGGTCACGGGGACGCTGACGATCCAGATCAAAAAGACGCCGACGGGTAGTGCGATCCGCTTCGACTATGTCGTCGGCGGCTATATGCGCTTCAAGGTCGCCGACATCGCGCCGGCCGTCGACAAGGTGCTGGCCGAACAGATGGTCGGGCTCGCGAACGCGCTCGGCGGATCGCTCCCGGTCGCGCGCGGCGACAAGCCGGCCGAGGAAAAGTCAGACGAAGGCGCGGACGAAACGTCCAAACCGGCCGATACCGATGCCGAGGCGGACGGCGCGGCGGAGCCGGCGCCCGCCGATTCGGGCCTCGACGCCGCGGTCGCCGATCTCGTCAAGGACGAGCCCAAGACCGACTGACGCCCGCTGCCGACGTCAGGAAGCGTCCTTGCCGCGCAGCTGGGCGAGCGCGCCGAAGGGACCGGCCTGTTCTTCGGTCAGCACGCCCTTTTCGGCGAGGATGCGGTCGGCATCGGGATGGCGCGGAAAGGGCTCGAGCGCCAGCGACAGCGTCTGCACCGCGGCTTCGCCGATATCGACGCGATCGCCTTCGAGCGGCAGGACATCGCAATCGTCCGCGCTGATCTCGACCTCTTCTTCCTCGCTCGCGTCGGCGCCGATGTCGCGCAGGAAGCGCAGGTCGAAGGGGTCGGCGATGTGCGCAGGGACAGGGAGATCGGTGGCGGCGCACGCCTGCACGACGTCCGCGGTGATGCGGCCTCTTGCGGCGATCCCGCCGGCGACGGCGAACACCTCTGCCTCGACGACGAAGCGATCGAGCGCGACCAGGCCGAGTCGCTTGGCGATCGCGGTGCGGGTCGCTTCGTCGGCGTCGAGCGCGACCTTGCGGCCCTGCATCGCGTCGGCGAGGGTGACGATGTGCGAAAGTTCGGGATTGGTCATGCGGGCTCTCCGGGCAAGCGGTCGGCGACGACCAGGTCCGCAACCGGCATCGCGGCAAGCCCCGTGCGAAGGGCCGCCACCGCGGCCATGACATGCGCCAGTCCTTCGGCGGGCGGCGCCTTGCCGCGCCACAGATTGCGCACCAGCGCTTCTTCCAGCGCCGCCGACCCATCGGGCGCGCGATAGGCGCCCAGCCGTCCGCCGAGCGCACCAACCATGCGCCCGACCTGTTTGCCGACCACCATGTCGCCGAAGCCGATCTGGCGCATCTGCCCATCCATGTCGGCGACGAACAATTCGGTCAGTTCAACCCCCGCCAGCGCCTGGTCGGGATCATCGTCGATGCGATGGAGGACGAGCGCGAGTACCAAGCTGACCATGTCGAAGCGGCCGTCGAGCGTGTCGGGAACCTGTCCCGCCAGATACCAGTGCGGCGCACGCGCGGCCGCGACGACGGCGTTCCAGAGCGGACGCCGCGCTTCGCGGGGATCGGGGGCGGATCGGAAGAATTTGCTGATCGAGAACATGGCCCACCGCTTAGGCCCATTCGGCGTCGCGGAAAAGAGGCACCGGTCAGCCTGCAGCAAGCTTTGCGGCGGCATAAGCCGCTTGTGCGTCCCGTCCGCTTGCGGTTAAGAGGCGCACAAGCCAGCGCCTGCGCCGCCGTCCGGCGAGCCGCGCGCAACGGAGACCGATTGATGCCGAAAACCATTGCCTCGCTTACCGGCCGCCGCGCGGGCCTCATCCTTGCCGGGGTCGCGCTTGCGCTGTCGGCGGGGGGATGCGCCCAGCTCAAGGGGCGTCAGGGCTATATCGTCGATCCGGTGCTGACCGACGCGATCACCCCCGGCGTCGACAATCGCGAGTCGGTGGAAAAGACGCTCGGCCGTCCGACCTTCGTCGGCCAGTTCGGCAACAATGAATATTATTATCTGTCGCGCGAAACGCGCCAGCTCGCCTTCGCCCACCCGCGGCCTGTGTCGCAGCAGGTGCTGCGCGTCAGCTTCGATCCCGCAGGCAATGTCGTCGGCGTCGACCGCACCGGGCTCGAACAGGTGAGCAAGATCAGCCCGAACGGCGACAGCACGCCGACGCTGGGCCGTCATCGCAGCTTCTTCGAGGATATTTTCGGCAATATCGGCGCGGTCGGCGCGCCGGGTGTCGGGGGCGGCGCACAGGGCCAGTAAGCCCCCGTTCGGGATCTCTGCAGACGATGAAAAGCGGCGATGATCCATGGATCAGCGCCGCTTTTCGTTGGATCAGACTGCGATGCCGCCCGCCGCCAGAACCGCCAGTGTGACCAGATCCGAGGCGGTGGACGCCATCGTTGCAATCTGCACCGGCTTTTCCATCCCGATCAGCATCGGTCCGATGACTGCGCTGCCGCCGAGTTCGCGCAGCAGCTTTGCCGACAGATTGCCCGACTGCAGCCCCGGCATCACCAGAACATTCGCGGGGCCCGAGAGGCGACAGAAGGGATAATTGGCCATGACGCGCGGATTCAGCGCGACGTCGGGCGACATTTCGCCTTCATATTCGAAGGCCGGCTGGCGATCGTCGAGGATGTGGACGGCATCGCGGATATTGTCGAGCCACGATCCCGGCGGGTTGCCGAAGGTCGAATAGGACAGGAAGGCAACGCGCGGTTCGTGACCCATGCGGCGTGCGACCTGCGCCGTGCGGTCGGCGATGTCGGCGAGCATTTCGGCCGAGGGGCGTTCGTTGACCGTCGTGTCGGCCATGAAGATGGTGTGATGCTGTCCGACGAGGACGTGAATGCCGAAGGCCGTCTTGCCCTCGGCAGGGTCGATCACCCGCCGCACTTCGCGCATCGTCTGCGAATAGGTGCGCGTCACGCCGGTGATCATCGCATCGCCAAGGCCGAGTTTGAGCAGCAGCGAGCCGAAGATGTTACGATCACGGTTGACCATACGTTCGATGTCGCGGCGCAGATAGCCGCGGCGCTGGAGCCGCTCATAGAGCATTTCGACCATCTGGGGGACGTGCGGCGAATTGACGCTGTTATGAACCTCGAAGCTTTCGGGGTCGGCGACGCCCATGTCGCGCAGCTTGTTGTGCAGACCTTCGCGCCCGACGAGGACGGGAATGCCATAGCCGCCGTCGCGGAACTGGATCGCGGCGCGCAGCACCACTTCTTCCTCGCCCTCGGCAAAGACGACGCGCTTCGGATTGGCGCGCGCCGCTTCATAGGCGAGGGTGAGGACCGATGTGGTCGGATTGAGCCGGGCACGCAGCCGCGTGCGATACGCCTCCAGATCGTCGATCGGCTGCTGCGCGACGCCCGTCTCCATCGCCGCTTTTGCGACCGCCGCGGGGACGATCTCCATCAGCCGCGGGTCGAAGGGCGAGGGGATGATATATTCGGGGCCGAAGCTCGACGCGCGGCCGCCATAGGCCGCCGCCACTTCCTCGGGCACCTGCTGGCGCGCGAGATCGGCGATCGCATAGGCGGCGGCAATCTTCATCTCTTCGTTGATCGCGGTCGCGCGCACGTCGAGCGCGCCGCGGAAGATGAAGGGGAAGCACAGCACATTGTTGACCTGGTTGGGATAGTCCGAACGCCCCGTTGCGATGATCGCGTCGGGGCGCGCCGCACGGGCATCGGGGGGCGAGATTTCGGGATCAGGGTTCGCCATCGCGAAAATGATCGGCGCGGGCGCCATGTCCTTCACCATCTCGGGCTTGAGCGCGCCCGCCGCCGACAGGCCGAGGAAGACGTCCGCGCCGCTAAGCGCTTCGGTCAGGTCGCGCGCTTCGGTCGGAACGGCGTGGGCCGATTTCCACTGGTCCATTCCTTCGGTGCGGCCCTGGTAGATGGTGCCCTTGCGGTCGCACATGATGACATTTTCGTGCCGCACGCCCATCGCCTTGATCAGCGCGGTGCAGGCGATGGCCGCAGCGCCGGCGCCGTTGACGACAACCTTGATGTCGGCCAGATCGCGCCCGGTCAGATGGCACGCGTTGATGAGCCCGGCGGCGGTGATGATCGCGGTGCCATGCTGGTCGTCATGGAACACCGGGATGTTCATCTTTTCCTTGAGCGCCGCCTCGATGATGAAGCAGTTGGGGGCCGCGATGTCCTCGAGGTTGATGCCGCCGAAGCTCGGTTCGAGCAGTTCGACCGCGTCGATGAACGCCTGCGGGTCTTCGGTCTTGAGCTCAAGGTCGATCGAATCGACATCGGCGAAGCGCTTGAACAGCACCGCCTTGCCTTCCATCACCGGCTTCGAGGCGAGCGCGCCGAGATTGCCCAGGCCCAAGATGGCCGTGCCGTTCGAGATCACGGCGACAAGATTGCCCTTGGCGGTATAGTCATAGGCCTTGGCCGGATCCTCGGCGATTGCATTCACCGGCACCGCGACGCCCGGCGAATAGGCGAGGCTGAGGTCGCGCTGCGTCGCCATCGGCTTCGACGCGACGATCTCGATTTTCCCCGGCCGCCCATAGCTATGATAGAGCAGGGCCTCGCGGTCCGAAAATTGCACCTTGCTGCCGCCGTCCATTCTTTATCCCCTACTTCGATTATCAGGATGCGCGTCCGAGCCCATTCCCTAGCGTCGGCTTGGCGAAATGGAACCCCGTGTTTCTGGCCCGCGCGCCTTGCCATGCGAGCCCCAATGACTAAGCAGGGGCGGATGTCCGTTCCCGCTCCCGCCAACAGCAACAGCAAGGCCCCTCCCGCCGCGACGCCGATGATGGCGCAATATTGGTCGCTCAAGGAAAAGGCCGGCGATTGTCTGCTCTTCTACCGCATGGGCGATTTCTTCGAACTGTTTTTTGACGATGCCAAGGCAGCGGCCTCGACGCTCGACATCGCGCTGACCTCGCGCGGCGAGCATGGCGGCGAACCGGTGCCGATGTGCGGCGTTCCCGTCCATTCGGCCGAAGCCTATCTCGCCCGCCTGATCCGCGCCGGCCACCGCGTCGCGATCGCCGAACAGGTCGAAACCCCCGCCGAGGCCAAGGCGCGCGGCGGATCGAAGGCGCTCGTCGCGCGCGACATCGTGCGCTTCGTCACCGCCGGGACACTGACCGAAGAGGCGCTGCTCGAAGGGCGGAGCGCGAACCGGCTTGCGGCGCTTGCCGAGGTCGGCAGCGAAGGACTGGTCGCCATCGCCGCCGCCGATATCTCCACCGGGCGGTTCGAGGTCGTCGCGGTGCGGCGCGAAGCGGTCGACGCCGAACTGGCGCGGCTGGCCCCGTCCGAACTGCTGATCAGCGAAGCGGCAGACGAACAGCCGCCGTCGGCGGCGCGCCAGATCGTTCGCCGCCCCGCCGCCGAGTTCGCGAGCGGCGCGGGGCAGAAGCGGCTCGAGGCCTTGTTCGGGGTGCAGACGCTCGACGGCTTCGGCAATTTCTCGCGCGGTGAAATCGCCGCCATGGGCGCGATCGCCGCCTATCTCGACCATGTCGGCACCGGAGGGGCGGTCTTTCTGCAGCCGCCCGTGCGGCACAGCGCGGGCGACCGGATGGCGATCGACGCGGCGACGCGCGAGAGCCTGGAGCTGGTTCGCACCATGGCCGGCGCGCGCGACGGCAGCCTGCTCGGCACGATCGACCGCACCGTGACCGCGGCGGGCGCGCGGCTGCTTGCCGACGACCTTGCAAGCCCGCTCACCGACAAGGGCGCGATTCTCGACCGGCTTGATCTCGTCGATGCGCTGGCGCGCGATGCCTTGTGGCGCGCCGATCTGCGCGCCGCCTTGCGCGCGCTGCCCGATGCGGGCCGCGCGCTCGGCCGTCTTGTCGCTGGGCGCGGCGGGCCGCGCGATCTGGCGCAGCTTCGCGACGCGCTCGGCGGTGCACGCCTCCTGCGCGAGCGGCTTGCGCTGCGCTCCGATCTGCCGCCGCTGCTCGCGCGGCTGCTGCCGGGGCTCGACGGTCATGGCGCGCTGGTCGATGAACTGACGCGCGCGCTGATCGAAACCCCGCCGGTCGATGCCGCGCAGGGCGGCTATATCGCCGAAGGCTATGACGCCGCACTCGATTCGCTGCGCGAGACCGCGCGCGACGGGCGCAAGGCGATTGCGGCGCTCGAAGCGGGCTATCGCGA
>NZ_MEFH01000112.1:0-10105 GCF_001725095.1 Sphingopyxis sp. SCN 67-31
GGCGGGCCGCGACACGATGATCCTCGGCCTGTGCGAAAGCCCGCTGACCTTCAACGCGATCATCGAATGGTCGAACGCGCTCAACAACGGCGACATGCAACTGCGCGAGATCGTCGACCTCGAAGCGATGCTGTCGAAGGATCCGGCGCCCGAAAACCTTGATGACGAGGGCGAAGGCGACGACGGCGAAATCAGCGAAAAGACCGCGGGCGTCTCGTTCAAGGACGAGGACGAGGTCGAGGAAGAACCTTCGGCTGACGGCGATGACGAGGACGGCGAAGGCTCGTCGGGCAAGCGCGAAAGCTTTGAGGAAGACGACGAGGACAACACGCTGAGCCTCGCCGCGATGGAAGAATTGCTCAAGCCCGACGCGCTCGAGAAGTTCGCCAATATCACCAAGAGCTTCAAGGCGTTCCAGAAGCTTCAGGACGCCCGGCTCGAGGCGCTGTCGACGGCGGGCGACTTCCCCGACGCGCAGGAAAAGAAATATCACAAGCTGCGCGAGGAACTTACCGCGCAGGTCGAAAGCGTGCAGTTCCACGGCACCAAGATCGAATATCTGGTCGACCAGCTTTACAGCTACAACCGGCGCCTGACTGCGCTCGGCGGCCAGATGCTGCGCCTTGCCGAACGCCATAAGGTACCGCGCAAGGCCTTCCTCGACCATTATGTCGGGCGCGAGCTCGAAGAAAACTGGCTCGACGAAGTCGGCAAGCTCGACAAGAAGTGGGCGGCGTTCGCCGAGAATGAGGGCGCGGCGGTCGACCGCATCCGGACCGAGATTTCGGAAATCGCCCAGGCGGCGGGCATGAGCCTGCCCGAGTTCCGCCGCGTCGTGAACATGGTCCAGAAGGGCGAGCGCGAAGCGCGCATCGCCAAGAAGGAAATGGTCGAGGCGAACCTGCGTCTCGTGATCTCGATCGCGAAGAAATATACCAACCGCGGCCTGCAGTTCCTCGACCTCATTCAGGAAGGCAATATCGGCCTGATGAAGGCGGTCGACAAATTCGAGTACCGCCGCGGCTACAAGTTCAGCACCTATGCGACCTGGTGGATCCGGCAGGCGATCACCCGCTCGATCGCCGACCAGGCACGCACGATCCGCATCCCGGTCCATATGATCGAGACGATCAACAAGCTGGTGCGCTGCAGCCGCCAGTTCCTCCACGAAAGCGGCCGCGAGCCGACGCCGGAGGAAATGGCCGAGCGTCTGTCGATGCCGCTCGAAAAGGTCCGCAAGGTGATGAAGATCGCCAAGGAGCCGATCAGCCTCGAAACGCCGATCGGCGACGAGGAAGACAGCCATCTCGGCGATTTCATCGAGGACAAGAACGCGGTCATCCCGGTCGATGCCGCAGTGCAGTCCAACCTCAAGGAGACGGTTACGCGAGTTTTGGCCTCGCTTACGCCGCGTGAAGAGCGTGTTCTCCGCATGCGCTTCGGCATCGGCATGAACACCGACCATACCCTTGAAGAGGTCGGCCAGCAGTTCAGCGTGACGCGCGAACGTATCCGCCAGATCGAGGCGAAGGCGCTGCGCAAGCTCAAGCATCCGAGCCGCAGCCGCAAGATGCGCAGCTTCCTCGACCAATAGGTCGATCCGCACCGAAAAATCAGACACCCCGCCCCAACCGGCGGGGTGTTTTGTTTCGGGTCCGGCGTGACATTTTTGCTGCACCGCACAAAAATCTGGCGCAGCATCTTAAAATTTTCATCTTTCCCAACCAGATGAGACGCCGTCGGCGTATCGCTTCAGCCTCGGTTCAGGCGATCACGCCGATTGGCACATTGTCCCGATTGATGGGAATAATTTCAACAAACACGGGCGCATTCCTCGATCGGGGATGCAAAAAAGCCCGGAAAATGGAGAGAATGACCAATTGGCACGCCCATTGCTTAGTCATGGGCAGGAGCGGCCTCCCCCACCGCCGCCAAGAGGAAAGACCGAACGATGGCAAACGAAAACCAGAATATCTTCTCCCGCCAGGACACCTTCTTCGGCATCTGCGAAGCGGTGGGCCAGGATTTCGGCTTCAACCCCCTGTATCTGCGTCTCGCGTTCGTCGCACCGCTCTTCTTCTTCCCGGTGCAGACCTTCGCGGCCTATTTCGGCCTCGGCCTGATCGTGCTCGCGTCGCGCTTCTTCTTCCCGTCGCAGCGCGCTGCCGATACGGCCGACGCCCCGGCGCTCGCCGAAGCGGCGCCGGCTGCTAAGGCCGAAAAGGCCGAGGAACTCGCACTCGCCGCCTGATTCGAACCGGGGCCGGCTCTCCCTCTCCCTTGCACCGGCCCCGCCCATGTTGCGGCGCTCCACTGGACCGCAACAGCGCAGGGACCGGCAGCTCAACCCGCTGCCGGTCCCTTTGCGCGTCGAACCGAGGCCCGCTGTGCAGGAGTGGGACAGAAGCGCCTGAAATCGCTCGCCCCTCATAAACGCGACGTTTACGACGTTCGGCTAATGCTGATCCCCTGATTTGCAACGGCGCCGGTCGCAAGAGCCGCCGCAACAGACGAGGATGCAGCCTTGAGCCAGTCGCCCCAGCCCCAGGCCCAGACGCGCGGCATTGCCGAACTGCTCGACACGCTCGTCGCGAGCGAGGGAACGGGCGCGCACGGCCATGTCAAATCGGGTGCGCTGTCGAGCGGCCCCGACGCGATGCGCAACCTTGCCGACGCGGTCCATTTTCTCTGCCTGCTCCACGGCCGCTATCCCGGCATCGTCGACAGCGCGGCGCGCAAGGCGGTCGATGCGGCATCGCGCAAATGGATGGACGAAACCGCGCAAGCCTTTGCGCAGGAACGCGCCTTCCTGTCGAAAATCGCGGCCGCGGTCGGTCCGGTGCCGAGCACGCAGGGCCAAGCCCAGTGCGAGGCGGCGGTCGCCGCGCAGCGCAAGGCGCTCGACATGCTCGCCGAATCCGATCGCAATGGCTGCGCGATTGGCGCGGCGATCGCGCTGACACTCGATTGGCGGACGATCCGCGTCCTGCTCGACATCAGTGCCCAGCGGCTTGACATGAAAGTCCCACGCTGCACCCTGCCCGACTTGCGCGAAACCGCTCGTCTTGCCAATGCCGTCGCCGAAACACCGGCGGTCGAGCGCGCGATGGCCTTTGGCGCGCAGCAGCTCATCGCACAGCACAGCGGCCTGTGGGATCTGATGGCCGCCCGCGCCGCCAGCCGCACGCACGCCTGACCGGGAACGTCCACGCCGCGGCAGCCGTGGCGACGCTCCGCTTGCACCCTTCCCTCGCGCTCGCTATGCCCATCCCGGTTGACGTTCACGTTAAGGGAAAGGGCGAGCCGCCATGCGCTTCGAAGGAACCAGCGCCTATATTGCAACCGACGACCTGAAGGTCGCGGTCAATGCCGCGACAATGCTGCGCCGCCCGCTGCTCGTGAAGGGCGAACCCGGCACCGGCAAGACCGTGCTGGCCGAAGAAGTTGCCAAGGCGTTCGGTGCGCCGCTGATCACCTGGAACATCAAATCGACGACCAAGGCGCAGCAGGGCCTCTATGAATATGACGCGGTTGCGCGCCTGCGCGACGGACAGCTCGGCGAAGAGCGCGTCCACGACATCCGCAACTATATCAAAAAGGGCAAGCTGTGGGAGGCCTTCACCTCCGAGCAGCTTCCGGTGCTGCTGATCGACGAGATCGACAAGGCCGATATCGAATTTCCGAACGATCTGCTTCAGGAACTCGATCGCATGGCTTTCCACGTCTATGAAACCAATGAAACGGTGACCGCGCGCGAACGCCCGATCGTCGTCATCACCTCCAACAATGAAAAGGAACTGCCCGACGCGTTCCTGCGCCGCTGTTTCTTCCATTATATCAAATTCCCCGACCGCGACACGATGGCCGAAATCGTCGAGGTCCACTTCCCCGGCATCCAGAAAACGCTGGTCAGCCGCGCGATGGACATCTTCTACGACGTGCGCGACGTGCCCGGGCTCAAGAAAAAGCCCTCGACCAGCGAGCTCATCGACTGGCTGAAGCTGCTGCTCGCCGAGGACATGCCGCTCGAGGTGCTGCAGAACCGCGACGTCGGCAAAGCGATTCCGCCGCTGCACGGCGCGCTGCTCAAGAATGAGCAGGATGTGATGCTGTTCGAAAAGCTCGCCTTCATGGCGCGCCGGCAGGGTAGCTGAGCCAGCCTCGCTCGCAATGACCGCCGTTACAGCTGGTAGGCAACCTCGACGTCGCCCCAGCGGCGACCGTTGATGACCGCGGGCATATAGACGTTGCGCACCGTCACATAGTTGGTGCCGTCGCCTTCCTGGCGATACACCGACATGAAGAAGGGCGCGTTGCTGCGCTTTGCCGCCGCGTCGACATCGTCGAACAGGATGCGGCCGTTGCGGCAATGCGCGGTGTCATGTTCCAGATCGCCCGTCGGCGCGCGCGAACATTCGGTGATGTGCGTCGGCAGGAAGCCGTTCATGTCGCCCGCCGACGACATCTTGATTTCGGGATGCTGCGCCACGGTGCGGTCGAACAGTGGCCGCCAATGGGCGTCGGCCCAGTCGCAAAGGCTGGTGCGGAAGCGTTCGGGGTTCGATCCCGGCACGCGCACATAATTGGTGTCGAACAATTGTTCCATCGTTAGGTCGCCGCGCGCGAGCGCCGCTTCGGCCAAGGCGACGAAATCGTCGCGGACGGACGCGGCCAGATCGACGATCGCGCTGTCCTGGGGGCTGACGCCGGCGGAAATCACCGCGTTGAACATGCGGTTCGACACATTTTCCATTGTCAGGATCGAATCGCGCGTCCTGTTCAGCGTCGCGCCATTGTCGCGTACCGATCCGACGACGCGGTCGAGCGCCTCGCGTACCTTGGCGCCATTGGCGTGCACCATTGCGCTCGATTGCGCGATACGGTCGCTCTGATCATCGAGCAGCGCGACGAGATGCGTCGCATCGTGCAGCGCATCGGTGATCGTCTCGAACTGCGCCTCCGCCCGCCCCGACTGCTCGACCCCCGACTGGATTTCGGTGACGAGACCGGCGGCTTCGGTCGACAGGCTGCCGATCGAACGGCGGATTTCATCGGTGGCGCTGCGCGTATTCTGCGCCAGCTTCTTCACCTCGGCGGCGACGACGGCAAAGGTGCGGCCGGCATCGCCCGCACGCTCGGCCTCGATCGCGGCGTTAAGCGCGAGCATGTTGGTGGTCTTGGCAATCTGCTCGATCGACTGGCTGACCTGCTGGACCTGCTCCATCACCGACGCGAAATTGGTGACATGCGTGCCCAGCCGCGCGACCAGATCGATGACCGAGCGGAATTCGGTGACGGCGCTGTTGACGCGCTCGGCCCCGGCGTCGAGCTGTTCGCACGCGCGCGCCGACAACAGCTTCGCCTCGTCGGTCGAATCGGCAATCTGGCGCTGGTCGGCCTCCAGGCTGACGACATAATCCTCCAGCCGGCCCAGCTCCGAAATCTGGCGCTGCATCTGGTCGGTGGCGCGCTGGATCTGGCCCGCGGCATCGCTGCAGCCGACGGCAAGCTCGCCGCAGTCGCTGGCAACCGACTGGTCGAGATTCTGCGCGGCGGAACTGATCGGTTCGAATTTCATTGGCGCACCCACTTATGACTCCGGGCGAACCTTGGCGCACATTGGTTAACGCCGCGTCAATGCTTGGTCGGGACCAGTTCGATCAAAGCCTTGCTTCGAGTTGGGCCAGCAGCGCCTGCACCGGCCGCGCCGCTTCGTCGGCGGTCCATCCCGCCTCGATCCGCGCGATACGGTCGAACAGGCGCTCGCTCGCCGCGACGATCCTCTGGAGATTATCGTCAAAATGCGCGCACAGCGCATGGTCGGCGGGAACGGGCGCGCCGATGTGCGCCGCGCTGTCCTCGGGGCCGGCACCGGGGTCGCCTGCGAACATGGCGCGGCGGTGGAGCAGCCAGGCGATGATGTGCATCAGCCGCGTTGTCGTCTTCAGCGATTCGCACGCCAGCCCGACCTGCAGGATCGGATCGCGCGCCACCGCCTCGAAATCGCGATGCGCGCGGAAGGCGGCATGCGCCTCGTCGGCGAGCAGCATCGCCTCGACATAGAGATTTTCGACCTGCGCGCGCTGCACCGGCTGCGTCGCCATGCCGTTCCGGATCGGTCCCCTGAACATCGGCATCGAATGCCACGCCACGCAGCGCCGCCGCAAGGACGCTAACCATGAATTTAGGGAGCGTCCCGTTTTGAATCAGGCGATTATGTCGGGCAGCAACTGATCCTCGCACCAGCTGATCTCGTCGCGCAGCTTGAGCTTGCGTTTCTTCATCCGGGCAAGCTGGAGCTGATCGGGAACCGTCGCGTCGCCCAGTGCGATGATCGCGGCGTCGAGATCGCGATGCTCGAGCCGAAGCAGTTCCAGGCGCTGGGCGATTTCTTCCGGGTTCACGCCGCTTCCCTGCCACGATCACGGCCCGTCCGCAACGGGGACCATCTGGCCGAAACGCGACCATCCGGGCGGGACAAGCGGGGCGAATCATGTTTTACTCGGAGCTGCCAACCGAGTCGAAAAGGAGAATGGCCTATGAGCAGCTCGCACCTTTCCGCCCTGAAGTCCCGCCACGCGGACCTCGACGCGAAAATTGCGAATGAAGAGCGCCGCCCCGCACCGGACATGGCCTTGCTGGCGCAAATGAAGAAGCAGAAACTCAAGATCAAGGAAGAGCTGCTCGCCGAAACCTGAGGCGAGCAGAGCGCTATCGCCCGCTGATGCCTTTCGACGCGAAACGCATCAGCGTCGGCGGTAGAGCGAAGCCTTCTTGTCCAGCGCCGAAATATAGGCCGGGACGTCCATCTTCTGAACCACCTGCCGCCGCACCGCGTGCGGATCGATCGGTCGCTCGAACGCCACCCCGAATTTGCCTTCGCCCACCCAGACGACATGCCCCGGCACAAAGCCGATATTGCGCAGTTCGATCTCGGCCGTTGCGCCTTGCGCCAGCCCCGGCACGACGGCCTCGGCCAGCATGCCACCCGCCGACAGGTTGCGCACACGCACCGTCACGGGCCTGGACTGACCCGGAAACAAAAGATTGGCCTGCATGAACAGGCTGTCGCGGTCGGCGCTGCGCGACAGCGAAGCGACCTCTTCGTCCAGCGTTGATGGTATGCGCGATTCCATGGCGACCCGTTCCCCGAATTGCGTTCGGAGCGACCCTAGGGCCCGGTACTTTACCGAATCGTAAACAGCGGCGCTTCTGTCCCGATTGGGATCAGTCTTCGCGCGAGATCCGCTCGTTGCGTTCGTGGCGTTCCTGCGCTTCCAGAGTCATCGTCGCGATCGGACGCGCTTGCAGGCGGGCGAGCGAAATCGGTTCGCCCGTCACCGCGCAATAGCCATATTCGCCCTCGTCGATGCGGCGCAGCGCCGAATCGATCTTCGCGATCAGCTTGCGCTGACGGTCGCGCGTCCGCAGCTCGATCGCCCAGTCGGTCTCGCTCGATGCACGGTCGGCAAGATCGGGTTCGCGCAGCGGACCGTCCTGCAAATGGGCCAGCGTCGATTCGGATTCGGTGAGGATCGACTTCTTCCAGGCGAGCAGCAGGTTACGGAAATATTCCTGCTGCCGCTCGTTCATGAACGGCTCGTCATCGCTGGGAACATAATCCGAATCGAGATTGGACTTGGCTTCGCGGAGAGCGTCGGCGCCTACTTCGGCAACATTGGTCGGCATGAGGAGCGTCCAAGTCCTTTCCTGATCGCCTGGCTCGCCGAGCTTGGCGAACCAAGGATTGCGCCGGGCCTATAACCAGCCCTCCGATGCGATACAAGCGCGAAGCGGACCGCTTGCCCGCGCGCGGCTGAAGCAGTGCTGAACCGACCCGACGGAGGCACCCTCACGACAAGCCGCGCCCCAGCTCTCTCGACCGCCGCACGCCGCTGCAAATTAACCGGTTGAGGCCATTTGGCGTGAAACACGTATTGTTTTGGGACAGTTACGCGCATTTCGGTTGATTTCGCATATCAATTCCCGCTGTCGGACAATCAAACGCGGTTAACGCAATTGCCGCGTTCACAAAGCTTTGGCCTTTTGGCGCTAGCGAAGGCGCGCACGGGTGTCGGTCAACGACATGGGGCGCACCTGCAACGGGAAAGAGAGAGTAACCTATGTCTGTCCGAATGGCCCTCGCCAAGCTTTGTGCCTGCACCTGCGGCGGCGCGATCATCGGTAGCGGCGCGATGCAGATCGCCGACGTACCGGCTGCGGCTGCGCAGGTCCAGAAATCGGGCTCCTGTTGCAAGAAGGTCGTGCGCAAGCGCCACGTGGCGAGAAAGCCCGTCAAGCGCGTCCGCCGCGTCGTCACGACCAAGCGCGTGATCCGTACCGTGACCCCGCAGCAGCAGGTCGTCACCCAGACGATCCCCCTGCCCCCCATCCCCTATGCCCCCTTCCCGCCGCGCGGCGAAGGCTTTGGCGGCGGCAGCAGCGGCGGCGGCGTGACCGTTATCGGCGGCGGCTTTGGCGGCGGCTTCGGCGGCGGCTTCTTCGGCGGATTCTTCGGCGGCAGCTCGGGCGGCAGCAGCGGCAGCGTGGTCGTCACCTCGACCACCACCGGCGGCCTCAGCTCGACTACCAGCAGCACCTCGGGCGGCGTTTCGACGTCGACGGGCGGGGTGAGCACCTCGACCTCGACCGGCGGCGTTTCAACCTCCACGGGCGGCATCAGCTCGACCACCTCGACGGGCGGCGTCAGCACCTCCACCGGCGGCGTTTCGACCTCGACCGGTGGCGTCAGCACCTCGACGGGCGGCGTATCGACCTCCACGGGCGGCGTGAGCACCTCGACCGGCGGCGTTTCGACCTCGTCGGGCAATGTCAGCTCCTCCTCGTCGAGCAGCAGCTCGTCTTCGAGTTCCTCGTCCTCCTCTTCTTCCTCGTCGTCGAGCTCGTCGTCGTCGGGCGGTGGCAGCTCGCACGGCAGCTCTGGTTGGGGCAGTTCGTCGAAAGGCGGCTCCTCGCATGGCAGCTCTGGCTGGGGCAGCTCGTCGAAGGGCGGAAGCTCGTCGCACGGCGGGTCGTCGTCGCACGGCGGAAGCTCGGGCAGCTCCGGCGGTTCGGGCAGCAGCAGCTCCTCAAGTTCGTCGTCGAGCAGCAGTTCCTCTTCATCGAGCAGCAGTTCGTCGAGCGGCGCGACCTCGTCGGGCGCGACCGGTGGCAGCAGCAGTTTCGGCGGATCGAGCAGCAGCTCGTCGTCGTCATCTTCGTCGAGCAGCAGCTCGTCGAGCTCATCCTCCTCGTCCAGTTCCGGCGGCAGCACGAGCAGCGGATCGTCCGGTGATCCAACCCCTGTTCCTGCGCCTCCGATGATGCTATTGTTCGGTGCAGCAGCAGCCGCGCTCGTCGCGCGCCGCCGCGCCGCGAATCGCAACGGCGACGAAGCTGACGCGGCCTAACGAATCCACTGGAGGTCATGGGGGGGGAGACCCAGACCACCTTCTGGGGGCCACTCTTAGGGGTGGCCCCCTTTTTTGCGTCCCGATGATATCCGCGCAGGGTTGCGCCGCGAAGGCAGCAACGCCATAGCGCGGCGATGCACGATATCCGCCTGATCCGGGAAAACCCGCAAGCTTTCGACGCCGGCCTCGCGCGCCGCGGCTTCGAACCCATGTCCGCGACGATCCTCGCCGCCGACGCCGAATTGCGTGCGCTCCAGACCGCGATCCAAGCATCGCTGGCGCGCCGCAACGAAGCGTCGAAGCTGATCGGCCAGGCGATGGCACAGGGCGACAAGGATCGTGCCGAATCGCTCAAGAGCGAGGTCGCCGCGCTCAAGGAAAAGCTCCCGGCAGAGGAACAGGCCGAACGCGACCGGCTCGCCGCGTTGCAAGACATATTGGCGGCGCTGCCCAACCTGCCGGCCGACGACGTCCCCGATGGCCTCGACGAAGAGGGTAATGTCGAAATCGCGCGCTGGGGAACGCCGCGCAGCTTCGATTTCCAGCCGCGCGAACATGCCGATTTCGGTCCCGCGCTGGGGCTGGATTTTGAGACCGCGGCCAAGATGTCGGGCGCGCGCTTCGCCTTTCTGAAAGGGCAGATGGCGCGGCTCGAACGCGCGCTCGGCCAGTTCATGCTCGACATGCAAACG
>NZ_MEFH01000113.1:0-10063 GCF_001725095.1 Sphingopyxis sp. SCN 67-31
CATCGTCAACACCGATGCCCAGACGCCCGAGGCGATCCTCGCCCCCAAGATGATTGCGCCGGACCGCCTCGCCGAAGCGCGCGATCTGGGCGCGGCGCTCGCGGAAGGGCTGGCGGCGGGAATTTTCTAGGACCAGAACCCTGGGGCCGGATGCCGTCAGGCCGGGCTCGCCGCCTGCATCTCGGCGATCAGCCCGTTGTCGATGTCCTTGGCCCGCCGGTATCCCGCGCGCTCGCGCAGCGGCGCGACATAGGCTTCGAAGGCGGGGCGCGTCGGGATCGTCCCGAATTGCAGACCCCAGTCGAGCTGGCTGCCGACATAGACGTCGGCGGCGCTGAAGCGTCCCTCCGCAACGAAGGCCTTGCCCGCCACCGCCGTTTCGAGCGCGTCGAGCGCCTTTTCGAACGAGCCATATCCCACCATCCGCTGCTGCTCGGCGCTCGGCACCCAGCCGGCGTGGGTGTTGGTCACCGCGGTTTCGAGCGGCCCGGCGGCAAAGAACAGCCAGCGGTAATAGTCGGCGCGCGCCTCCAGCGGCGGCGCGAGCCCCGCATCGGGAAAAGCATCGGCCAGATAGGCGCAGATCGCGGCGCATTCGGTGACGACCTTGCCCCGGTGGACGATCGCGGGCACCTTGCCCATCGGGTTGATCGCCAGATAGTCGGCGCCCTTCATGCTGTCGTCATAGCCCAGGATTTGCGTCTGATAGGGCGCACCGACCTCTTCGAGCATCCAGCGGACGATCTGTCCGCGCGACATGGGGTTGGTATAGAAAATCAGATCGTCGGCCATGGTTGCTCTCCCTTGCTGCGAGTCGCAAAGAACATATCAGGAACATTGTCTGCGATCCAGAAGCCTTGTTTTGTCATGCGGGCGCGGTAAGGCAAGAGGATGAGCGACGAACGCATCTGGACCGCCGCCGTGCTGGTGATCGGCGACGAGATTCTCTCGGGCCGCACGCAGGACAAGAATGTCGCGCAGATCGCGACCTGGCTCGACGTGCAGGGGATTCGCCTGCGCGAAGTGCGCATCGTCCCCGATGTCGAGGACGAGATCGTCGATGCGCTGAATGCGCTACGTGCGCGTTACGACTATGTCTTCACCACCGGCGGCATCGGCCCGACCCACGACGACATTACCGTCGATGCGGTGGCAAAGGCGCTCGGCGTCGGGGTTATCGTCCATCCCGATGCGCGCGCGATCCTCGAACGCTATTACACGGCGCGCGGCGGCGAACTGACCGAGGCGCGGCTGCGCATGGCGCGTACCCCGGAGGGCGCCGAGCTGATCCCCAACCGCATGTCGGGCGCGCCCGGCATCCGCATCGGCAATCTGTTCGTGATGGCGGGCGTGCCGCACATCACCGCGGGCATGCTCGATGCGCTGACCGGCGCGCTGGAAGGCGGGGCGCCGCTCGTCGCGCACACGATCGGCGCTTGGGCGCCCGAAAGCGAGGTCGCCGATCTGCTCCGCGCGGGCGAAAAGGATCACCCCGGCGTCGCCATCGGCAGCTATCCCTTCTTTCGCGACGGCCGCGTCGGCGCCAATTTCGTCTTTCGCTCGACCGACGCGGAGCGGGTCGCCGCCTGCGTTGCCGCCGTGCGCACGGCGCTCGAGGCGGCGGGCTATGCGGTGACCGACGGCGGCATCTGATCGGCCGCGTCGGCGTCGCTCGTCCGCGTCGCGCGCGGCAGGCGGCGCAGCATCGCGATCGCGAACAGTCCGAACAGCGCCGCCACCAGAAAGGCGGCGCCGGGGAAATGTACCGGCGCGTTCGCGCCCGTGAACCAGGCCATGGTGCCAGTGAGCAGCAGGGGCGCGACGATCTGTCCCAGCCCCATCGCCATTGCCGAAATCCCCTGCACCTCGCCCTGCGCGCCGGCATCGGCGCGGCGCGACAAGATCGCGCTCAGCGATGGCTGCACCGGCGCCTGGAACATGATCGGCACGATCAGCAGGAAGGCGCCCCAGGTCGTTGTGACGAACGCATAGCCGACGAACACCGCGACCGCGACGGCGATGCCGATCGTCGCCGCATCGCGTTCGCCGAAACGCGCGACCATCGGCCCGACGACGAAGCTTTGCCCGAGCGCGATGGCGACGCCGACCGCGGCAAGGCTCGCGCCGATCATCCCCGGCGTCCAGCCGAGCTGCGCGATGCAGTAAAAGCTCCACGTCATCGGATAGACGAGGCTGGCGATCTGCCACAGCAGCAGCACCGCCGCCGCGCCGCTCATGCCCGGAAGCGCGCGCATCGCGCGAACCGCGCCGAGCGGATTGGCGCGGCGCCAGTCGAAGCCGCGCCGCTTGTCGGGGGCCAGCGTCTCTGGAAAGATGAAGGCGCCGTAGATCATGTTCGCCGCCGCGAGCAGCGCCGCCGCCACAAAGGGCGCGCGCGGCGACAACTCGCCCAGAAAGCCGCCGATCGCGGGGCCGACGACGAAGCCGACACCGAAGGCGGCGCCGACGAAACCGAAGTTGCGAGCGCGCTCCTGCGGCCGCGTGACATCGGCGATCGCCGCCATCGCGGCGGCATAGCTACCCCCGAAAATCCCCGACAGCGCCCGCGCGACAAACAGCCAGGGCAGCGTGTCGACGATCGTCAGCAGTGCATAGTCGGCGGCGAGTCCGGCAAGCGACAACAGCAGCACGCGCCGCCGCCCGAACCGGTCCGACAGATTGCCGAGCACCGGCGAAGCGAGGAAGGTCGCCACCGCCATGACGAGCCCGATCCACGCCCCGACCTCGATCGCATGCGGCAGGTCGATGCGCCCCACCTCCATCACGAGCTGCGGCAGCACCGGCATGATGATGCCGAACCCGATCGCATCGATGAAGATGGTCGCCACGATGAACGGAATGGTGCGCTTTGCCGTCACAAGAAGATCCTGAATGTCGGAAGCGGGAGGCCTGCGCCGGGCCTCTTACGGCAGGGCTGGAGCGGGTGAAGGGAATCGAACCCTCGTCGTAAGCTTGGGAAGCTTCTGCTCTACCATTGAGCTACACCCGCATTTCAACGACTTGGCCCCTGCCTGCCGCGCTGTTTTAAAGCGCGTTTTGCAGTTGCCCTCGCGATGCGGCGTCCGAGTGCCACGATGACCGCGCTGTCGTCAACATATCTCTTGCGGATCACGCGGGCACGCGGCGGCGATCAGCGCTTCCGCGCCTTCCATGCCCGCACCGCCGCCATCGTCTTCTCGATATGCGCCTGCGGCTTGCTGTCGGTGTAGCTGAGCAGGATCGTCCCGTTCGGCGCGATCACATAGGATGTGCGTTCGGAGAGAATCCGGTTGTCCGCCGTGCGCATCGTCGTGTCATATTTGGCGGCGACCTTCGCGCCCGGATCGGCCGCCACGGCAAATTTGTCGCGGCATTCCGACCGCGAAAATTCGGCGACGCGGTCGATATTGCCCGCGGTGACGCCGATGACGCGTGCGCCCAACTTTTTGAAATCGTCGGTCGATTCGGCAAAAAGATGCGCCTCGATCGTGCAGCCGGGCGTGAAAGCCGCGGGAAAGAAATAGAGGACGACCGGACCCTGCTTCAACGCCTGCTTCAGCGACAGGCTGAAAGGCTTCCCGCCCTGTGCCGCATCCAGCGTGAAATCGGGCGCCTTCACGCCGGGCTTGAGCGCCGCGAAGCCCTGCAGCGGCGCGGCAGCCAACAGCAGCCCGACACCCAGCGCGATTGCCGTCATGCCCCGGAATTTCATCATCGCTCTCCCATTTGGCCGATGTCGCCAAGCATGACCAAAAAATGCGCGGGCGTCCAGCGCGCCGACGCGGACGCCCGTCGAGGTCATGGTCTTGGAGAAAACTGGCGCACCCGACAGGATTCGAACCTGTGACCTCTGCCTTCGGAGGGCAGCGCTCTATCCAGCTGAGCTACGGGTGCCGGTAGAGCGCGGCCTCTAGCAAGAGCTTCGCTTGCCAGCAATGGCCTATCGACCGCGCGGCGCGGATATGCGAAGCGGCGTCGGGGCCGCGATGCGGCGGCCGGTGCGGGAACGGTGATGGCGGATACGAACCAGGGCTGGCCGATGGCCGCCGATCTTTATGGCGAGCTGCAGCTCGAAACAACGCCGCCGGCCGCGCGGCGGTGGCACGATTATTTCCCCGGCGCCTTTGCGACCGCGATCGCGGCGCTCGCCGCTGCGTGGCTCGCCGATCATTATGGCGCCCCGCTTGTTCTGATGGGGCTGCTCATCGGCCTCGCGATGAGTTTTCTGTCGCAGGACAAGCGCACCCACGCCGGGCTCGACCTGATGTCGCAGACCGCGCTGCGGATCGGCATTGTCCTCGTCGGCGCCCGGATTACCGCCGAACAGCTCGTCGAACTGGGTCCGCTTCCCTTTGCGCTGCTCGTCGTCATCATGCTCGCGGTCATCCTGATCACCGTCGCGAGCGCGCGGCTGTTCCGGCAGGACAGTCACGCCGCGCTGCTCGCGGGCGGCGCGACCGCCATCTGCGGCGCGTCGGCGGCGCTCGCGCTCTATTCGCTGATCGGTGACAAGCGCATCGACCAGGCGCGCTTCACGCTGACGCTGGTCGGCATCACGGTCGCGAGCGCGCTGGCCATGTCGCTCTATCCCATTCTCGCCGCCGAAATCGGCCTGACCGACACGCAGGCCGGCTTTCTGATCGGCGCGTCGATCCACGACGTCGCGCAGGCGATCGGCGGCGGCTTTTCCTTCTCGCCGCAGGCGGGCGAGGTCGCGACGATCGTCAAGCTGACCCGTGTCGCGCTGCTCGCCCCGATGCTGATGCTCGTCGCCATGTGGCTCGGTCGCGCCGGCGATGCGCCCGCCGGAAAGCGCAAGATCCCGCTGCGCCTGCCGTGGTTCATCACCGGCTTTCTGCTGATCGCCGCGATCAATTCGATCGTCGCGATTCCGAAACCGGTGCAGGGCGCGGCGGCGACCGGGGCGCAGGCGCTGCTGCTGCTCGCGATCGTCGCGACGGCGATGAAGGCACGGCTTGCGCTGCTGCTCGATCAGGGGTGGCGCAGCTTCGCGCCGATCATCGTCGCGACGCTGACCAGCTTTCTTCTGTCGCTTGCCGCCGCCGTCAGCCTGTGACGCCGTGACGTCACGGCGGTGTAGCTGAGGCTCAGCCTTTCGGGAGCGCCCAGCTGACGGTCAACTGCGTCGCTCGGCGCGGAATATCGAGCTTCGCCTCGCTGAAATTGACCTTTTCGTTGGGCGGCAGCATCCGCACCGGCGGCTTGATCGTCCAGCTATAGACGATCGTCCCCTGCGCATCGCGCAGTTCGGCGAGGATCGGCGGCACGCGCTGTTCGCGATCGGTCGGGTTGATGATGACCCCGCTCGCCGCGAAATAGATGGTGCCGTCGGGCAGTTCGCGGTGATCCTGATTTGGCGGCAGCTCGATCACCAGATCGGGCTCGTCGGCCATCCCCGGAATGCCCAGACCCTGCGCCCAGCCCGGCAGGCCGAACCAGTACAGCGCCCCGGTCGCGCCGATCATCAGCAGCGCGGCGGCAGCGGCGATCATCGTCCAGCGCTTGGCGGGATTGCGCCGGGCGCGGCGGAAGGGCAGCGGCTGCTCGGCCTCGCTGGCCGGAATGATGCGCGGCTCGGCCTCGGGCACCGCAAAGGCCTGCGGCGGCGGCGGCGCGGACTCTTCGACCATGGGCGGCGCGGCCGGTTCGCGATCGACTGCGGGCGCGGCGGATACAGACGAGGGGGCGGAAGGCGCGGCCTCGGGCGCCGAAACCGGCTCCGGGGCGGGCGGCGCAGCGGGCACGGGCGCCGCCGGGGCCGCTGCAGCGGGTTCCTGGAACCAGCTATGGCGGCAACTGGCACAGCGCACCGTTCGGCCATTGGGTCCGATCGCCGTGTCGGGGACGACATAGCGCGTATGGCAGGACGGGCAGGACAGGATCATGGCGTCTCTCTAAACACGCTGATTCGCGGTGTTGCAAGCGCCGCGTGCGCCGGGCGTGCCGGCAAGGCATGGCGGGCGCCGGTCGAAAAGCCGACGCTTGGCGCTTGTCCTCGCGAAACAGCCGTGCGACAGGCAGCGACATGAGCGGCGGGGCTCCCCTTTTCGACCGGCACCAAGGCGCATCGCGGCGCGCGATGGTGGCGTCATGACGGCGACCGCCCCCGGCCGACCCGGCGGCGCAATGGTCGAATTCGACGGCGTCGGTCTGCGCTACGGGCCCGATGCCGAGACATTGTCCGACATCAGTTTCAACCTTCAGCCCGGCAGCTTCTATTTCCTGACCGGCGCGTCGGGCGCGGGCAAGACCTCGCTGCTCAAGATGCTTTACCTCGCGCAGCGGCCGAGCCGCGGCATCGTGCGCCTGTTCGGCGAGGATCTGGGGACGATGCCGCGCCAGCGCCTGCCCGGCTTTCGCCGCCGCATCGGCGTCGTGTTCCAGGACTTCCGGCTGATCCCGCATTTGAGCGCGCGCGACAATATCGCGCTGCCGCTGCGCATCGCCGGGGTCAGCGAGGAGGATCTGTCGGGCCCGGTGGGCGAGATGCTGAGCTGGATCGGGCTGAGCGAACGCGCGCACGCCTTTCCGCCGACGCTGTCGGGCGGCGAGCAACAGCGGGTCGCGATCGCGCGCGCGGTGATCGCCCGCCCGCAACTGCTCGTCGCCGACGAACCGACGGGTAACGTCGATCCCGAGATGGCGATGCGCCTGCTGGGCTTGTTCGAGGCGCTCAACCGCCTCGGCACCACGGTCGTCGTCGCGACCCACGACATCCATCTGATCAGCCGCATCGACAATGCCCAGATGATGCGGCTCGAAAAGGGGCGGCTGTCCGATCCCACCGGCGCGCTGCGCTATCCGCCGAACCGCGCCTAGGATGGAAGGCCGATGATCTTCGCGCGCGTTCCCGTCCAGCATCGCCGCCTGCTTCCCGATCGCCGCCTGTCGGGCCCGACACCGTGGGTCATCGCGATCCTGATGATGCTTACCCTGCTGGCCGCCGCGGGCGGCGTCGGCCTTGCGCGGTCGGCGGATGCGATCGGCGAGGCAATTGCGGGGCGCGTCACGGTGCAGATCGTTACCGCCAATCCCGTGCTGCGCGCAGAGCAGGCGGCGGCGCTGCGCCGCGCGGCTGCTGCACAACCCTTCGTGCGATCGGCGCGCGCGGTCGATCCGGCCGAGTTGCAGGCGACGCTCGGCCAATGGTTCGGCACCGCCGACGGCGACGATCCGGTGCTGCGCTCGCTGCCGATGCCGGCGCTCGTCGATGTCGATTTCGTCGGCGAGGATCGGTCGGGCCATATGGGCCAGTTGCGCGCGCTCGTCGCCCGCGAGGCACCGGGCGCGCGCGTCATCCCGCATGCCGATTGGCTCGGCCCCGTCGCGCGGTTGATCCGCTCGCTCGCCTGGATCGCGGGCGGGCTCGTTATCCTGATGACGCTCGCTAGCGCCGCGGTGGTCATCATGACGGCACGTGCCGCTCTGGGCACCCATTATGCGACGATCGAGATGCTGCACCTGATCGGCGCCACCGACCAGCAGATCGCTCGCCTGTTCCAGCGCCGCATCACGATCGATACGGCTTATGGTGTCGCGCTCGGTACCGCGGTGGCCGCCGCCATCCTGCTGCTGATCGGCTGGCAATGGTCGCGCGTGACATCGGGACTTGCCGCGACCGCGGCGCTTGGGCCGATCGGCTGGGCGCTCTTGCTGGCGCTGCCGCTATTGGCTATCGCGCTCGCGGCACTGACGGCGCGGCAGACCCTGCTCGCCGCGCTCAAGAAGATTTTATGATCAAACGGCTGATCTCTCTCCTGTTCCTAGCCTGGGTGCTGGGCTTCGCGTGGTTCGCGCTGCTCTTGCCGCTGCCCGCGGGCGACCAGACGACCGACGCGATCGTCGTGCTGACCGGCGGCCCCGGCCGGATCGACCGCGGGCTGGAACTGCTCGAGGCGGGGCGCGCCAAGCGGCTCCTGATCAGCGGCGTCGCGCGCGAAGTGAAGCCGAAGGAACTCGCTGCCGAATATAAACGACCGCAAAAGCTGTTCGATTGCTGTGTGGCGCTGGGCTTCGAAGCCGAGGATACCCGCTCGAACGCGACCGAGGTCGCAAGCTGGGTTGCGCGGCGCAACTACAAGAGCATCCGGCTCGTCACGACCGACTGGCACATGCGCCGCGCCGAATATGAACTCGGCCGCGCGATGGACAAGAAGGTGACGATCCTTCCCGATGCGGTGCGCAGCCAGCCGAGCTTTTCGACGCTGTTTCGCGAATATCACAAATATCTGGCCGGTCTGGCGGGCGGCCTGCTCGGGCTGTGAGCTATGCCGTCGCCCTCGTGCGTTCGATCCTGTTCTGGATCGCCTTCGTCCTGATGAGCAGCATCTGCTCGATCGGCGCGATCGTCACGCTGCCGATCTCGCACCATGCGACGCGCGGGTTCGTGCGCGCCTGGGCGAAGTTCCATCGGCTGATCTGCCGCTTCATCCTGGGGCACCGCGTGATCGTCGAGGGCGAGATGCCCGACATCCCCGTCCTCTATGTCTTCAAGCATGAGGGCGCGTTCGAGACGATCGAACAGCCGATGCTGTTCAAATGGCCCGCGGTCTTCGCCAAGGAACAATTATTCTCGATCCCCGTCTGGGGACAGGCGGCGCGCTTTTACGGGCTGATCCCGGTCGACCGCGACGGCGGCGGCAAGGCGATGCGCGCGATGCTGAACGCGGCCAAGGCGGCGCTTGCGATCGGTCGCCCGCTGGTGCTGTTCGCCGAAGGCACGCGCGTGCCGCACGGCAAGGCGCCACCGCTGCGGTCGGGCTTCGCGGGTGTCTATCGCATGCTGGGCGTCCCCGTGATCCCCGTCGCCGTCAACAGCGGCATCGCCTATCCGCCGCACCGCTGGGTCAAATGGCCGGGAACCATCACCTATCGCATCGGCGACACCATCCCCGCCGGCCTGCCGCGCGAGGAAGCCGAAGAACGCGTCTGGCGCGCGATCAACGCGCTCAACCCGCCCGAAGCGCTGCTGGAAAAGCCGGCCGAGCAATAGGAATAACGGTCGTCGCCCCGCCTTCGCGGGGGCGACGGTCAGTGTTTGCGCCCGAAATCGGGGGCCGCATCGTCCTGACCCTGCTCGATGATCGAACGGCGGATCGCCCGCGTCCGCGTGAACCAGTCTTCGAGCCGGTCGCCGTCGCCGCGGCGGATCGCCTGCTGGAGCGCCGTCAGATCCTCGTTGAAGCGCTGCAGCGTCGCGAGCACCGCGTCGCGGTTGGCAAGGAACACGTCGCGCCACATCACCGGGTCGCTCGCCGCGATGCGCGTGAAATCGCGAAAACCGCCCGCCGAATATTTGATGACCTCGCTCTCGGTCACTTCCTCCAGCTCGCTGGCGGTGCCGACGATCGTATAGGCGATCAGGTGCGGCAGATGGCTTGTCACCGCCAGCACCATGTCGTGATGCGCCGCGTCCATCGTCTCGACCTTCGCGCCGAGCGCCTGCCACAGTCCCGTCACCGCGGCGACCGCATCGGCGGGCGCGTCCGGCGCCGGGGTGACGATGCACCAGCGCCCGTCGAACAGCGTCGCAAAGCCCGCGGCCGGGCCGCTGTTCTCGGTCCCCGCGACCGGGTGGGCGGGCACCACGACATGATCGGGCAGTGCGGCGCGCAGCGCGGCGCCGACCCCCGCCTTCGACGATCCGACGTCCGAAATGATCGCATGCGCGGACAGACCCGGCGCAATCGCCGCAGCGGCATCGGCCATGCGCCCCACCGGCACCGCCAGAATCACCAGGTCGGCGCCCTCCACCGCCTCCGCCGCATCGTCGCTCACCGCGTCGCAAAAGCCGAGCGCCCGCGCTTCGGCGCGGACATCGGGATCGGCATCATGGCCGGTCACCGCCACATCGGGCAGCTTCGCCTTGAGCGCGCGCGCCACCGACGATCCGATCAGGCCCAGCCCGACGATCGCAACCCGCCCGATCGCGCGCGCCATGCCGGTCAGCCCGCGGCGATCGCGGCGCGGATCGCCGCCGCGAGCCCGCGCGTCTCGTCTTCGGTGCCGATCGTCATGCGCAGCGCCTGCGGGATGCCCTGTC
>NZ_MEFH01000114.1:0-9787 GCF_001725095.1 Sphingopyxis sp. SCN 67-31
GCCGAGCAGCTTTCCAACCAGCATGGCGCGGCGCTCGCCGCGCGGCATGGCGCGCTGTCGGCCGATCATCTCGAATATCTCGACGAACCGGGAATTGCCGCGATGCGCGATGCGGGGACGGTCGCGATGCTGCTGCCCGGCGCCTTTTACTTCCTTCGCGAAACGAAGCTGCCGCCCGTGGCGGCGCTGCGCGCGGCGGGCGTGCCGATCGCCCTCGCAACCGATTGCAATCCCGGCACCTCGCCGCTCACCTCGCTGCTGCTGACGATGAACATGGGCGCGGTGCTGTTCGGGCTCACCACCGACGAATGCCTGCTCGGCGTCACGCGCCATGCGGCGCAGGCGCTCGGCCTGTCGGACAGCATCGGCACGATCGAGGCGGGCAAGCGCTGCGACCTTGCGATCTGGGATATCGAACGGCCGTCCGATCTGGTCGGCCGCATGGGCCTCAACCCGCTGCACCAGCGGATATGGATGGGACAGACGACGTGACGCAGATTGTCATCACGCCGGGCGGCATGACGCTGGCCGACTGGCGGGCCATTTACGAAGGCGCGGCGGCGCGGCTCACTGCGCCGGCCTGGGACGCGATCGACGCCAGCGCCGCGGCGGTCGCGCGCATCGTCGCGCGCGGCGCCCCGGTCTATGGCATCAACACCGGCTTCGGAAAGCTGGCGAGCGTCCGGATCGCCGACGACGAGCTGTCGATCCTGCAGCGCAACATCGTGCTCAGCCACGCCGCCGGCACCGGCCTCGCTTCACCCACGCCCGTCATCCGCCTGATGATGGCGCTCAAGCTCGCCAGCTTCGGCGTCGGCGCCTCGGGGGTACGGCGCGAAACGGTCGGACTGCTCGAAGCGATGCTGGCCAAGGGTCTGACCCCCGTCGTCCCGTCGCAGGGTTCGGTCGGCGCAAGCGGCGACCTCGCCCCGCTGTCGCATATGGCGGCCGCGATGATCGGCGTCGGCGCGATAGAGGTCGGCGGCAAGATATTGCCCGCGGCCGAGGCCCTTGCCGCCGCCGATCTGGCACCGCTCGAGCTCGGCCCCAAAGAGGGCCTCGCGCTGCTCAACGGCACGCAATTTTCGACCGCGAACGCCCTCGCCGGGCTGTTCCGCGCCGAAACGCTGTTCCAGTCGGCGCTGATCACCGGCGCGCTTTCGACCGAAGCCGCCAAAGGCTCCGACGCGCCGTTCGACGCGCGCATCCATGCGCTGCGCGGTCATGCGGGGCAGCGCGAGGTCGGCGATGCGCTGCGCGGCCTGATGGCGGGTTCGGCGATCCGCGCCTCGCACGCCGAAGACGATCCGCGCGTGCAGGACCCCTATTGCCTCCGCTGTCAGCCGCAGGTGATGGGTGCGGCGCTCGATCTGCTGCGGCAGGCCGGCACGACGCTGCGCATCGAGGCCAATGGCGTTTCGGACAATCCGCTGATCTTCGCCGATAGCGACGAGGCGCTGTCCGGCGGCAATTTCCACGCCGAGCCCGTCGCCTTCGCCGCCGACATGATCGCGCTGGCGCTGTGCGAGATCGGGTCGATCGCCGAACGGCGCATCGCGATGCTCGTCGATCCCGCGCTGTCGGGCCTGCCTGCCTTCCTCACCCCGCGGCCCGGCCTCAATTCGGGCTTCATGATCCCGCAGGTCACCGCCGCCGCGCTGGTCAGCGAGAACAAGCAGCGCGCCTATCCCGCCAGCGTCGATTCGATCCCGACCTCTGCCAATCAGGAGGATCATGTCTCGATGGCGGCGCATGGCGCGCGGCGCCTGCTCGACATGGCCGACAATGTCAGCGCGGTGATCGGCATCGAATTGCTCGCGGCCTGTCAGGGCATCGACTTCCACGCCCCGCTGACATCGAGCGCCGCGCTCGAGGCGGCGCGCGGGCATCTGCGCGCGGTCGTCCCCACGCTCGGCGACGACCGGCATTTCCATCCCGATATGGAAGCCGCGACCGCGCTGATCCGCACCGGCAGCCTTGCAACCGCGGTGGCCGCGGAGCTTCCCGGGATCGGCTGATGGACTGGCTGCGCATCCACCGCGGCGACGCCCCGCTGATCGTCGCCTTCCCGCACGGCGGCACCGATCTTGCGGGCCTCGATGATCAGTTCGTCTCGCCATGGCGCGCGCAGTTCGATACCGACTGGTGGATCGCCGATCTTTACGCCTTCGCGCGCGATCTGGGCGCGACGACGATCGCGACCGCGATCTCGCGCAGCGTGATCGACATGAACCGCGATCCGTCGGGCGCCTCGCTCTATCCGGGGCAAGCGACGACCGAGCTCTGCCCGACGACGACCTTCGACGGCGACCCGCTCTATCGCTTCGGCGCGCCCGACGAGACCGAAGTCGTCCGCCGGCTGGGCCTCTATCACCGCCCCTATCACGATGCGATCGCGGCAGAGATCGAGCGACTGAAGGCGCAGCATCGCAAGGTCATTCTTTACGACGCCCATTCGATCCGCAGCCATGTGCCGCGCCTGTTCGACGGCGAATTGCCGCAATTCAACATCGGCACCAACGGCGGCGCGACTTGTGCGCCCGAACTGGAAACCGTGGTTGCAAGCATCTGCGCCGCGAGCGGCCACAGCCATGTCGTCAATGGCCGCTTCAAGGGCGGCTGGACAACGCGCCATTACGGCCACCCCGACGCGGGCATCCACGCGATCCAGATGGAGCTCGCCCAGCGCGGCTATATGGTCGAACCGGCGTCTTTCGACCCCGGCAACTGGCCAAGCCCGCTCGACTCCGATCCCGCGATCCTGCCGACGCTGCAGCAAGTGATCGCCGCGACCCTCGATTTTGCGAAAGGATATCCATGACCCGCCTCGACAACAGCCGCGTCATCAAGGCGCCGACCGGCGACCGGCTCAACGCCAAGAGCTGGCTGACCGAAGCGCCGCTCCGTATGCTGATGAACAATCTTCATCCCGACGTTGCCGAACGCCCCGAGGAATTGGTCGTCTATGGCGGCATCGGCCGCGCCGCGCGCGACTGGGAAAGCTATGACCGTATCGTCGAGACGCTCAAGCGCCTCGAAGACGACGAGACGCTGCTTGTCCAGTCGGGCAAGCCGGTCGGGGTCTTTCGCACCCACCCCGACGCGCCGCGCGTGCTGATCGCGAACAGCAACCTCGTCCCGCATTGGGCGAATTGGGAGCATTTCGGCGAACTCGATAAGCGCGGGCTCGCCATGTACGGGCAGATGACCGCGGGATCGTGGATCTATATCGGTACACAGGGCATCGTGCAGGGGACGTACGAAACCTTCGTCGAAATGGGGCGCCAGCATTATGGCGGCGACCTCGCGGGCAAATGGCTGCTCACCGCCGGGCTTGGCGGTATGGGCGGTGCACAGCCGCTCGCGGCAGTGATGGCGGGCGCATCGTGCCTCGCGATCGAGTGCCAGCCGAGCCGGATCGAAATGCGACTGCGCACCGGCTATCTCGACGTCGCGGCGCAGACGATCGAGGAAGCGATGGCGATCATCGAAAAGAGCTGCGCCGACAAAAAGCCGGTGTCGGTCGGCCTGCTCGGCAACGCCGCCGAAATCCTGCCCGACCTGTTCGCCCGCGGCATCCGTCCCGATCTTCTGACCGACCAGACGAGCGCGCACGACCCGGTGAACGGCTATCTCCCCATTGGCTGGAGCGTCGCCGAATGGATGGAGAAGCGCGAAAGCGACCCGCAGGCTGTCGCGAAGGCGGCCAAGGCGTCGATGGCGGTGCATGTCCGCGCGATGCTCGATTTTCAGGCCGCGGGCGTGCCGACGACCGATTATGGCAACAATATCCGGCAGGTCGCGAAGGACGAGGGCGTCGAAAATGCCTTCGATTTCCCCGGCTTCGTTCCCGCTTACATCCGCCCGCTCTTCTGCCGCGGCATCGGTCCGTTCCGCTGGGCGGCGCTGTCGGGCGATCCCGAGGACATCTACAAGACCGATGCCAAGGTGAAGGAACTGCTGCCCGACGACGCGCATCTGCACAACTGGCTCGACATGGCGCGTGAGAAGATTCACTTCCAGGGCCTGCCCGCGCGCATCTGCTGGGTCGGGCTCGGCGATCGTCACCGGCTTGGGCTCGCGTTCAACGAGATGGTCGCGTCGGGCGAACTCAAGGCACCCGTGGTCATCGGCCGCGACCATCTCGACTCGGGATCGGTCGCCTCGCCCAATCGCGAAACCGAAGCGATGCGCGACGGGTCGGACGCGGTGAGCGACTGGCCGCTGCTCAACGCGCTCCTCAACACCGCGAGCGGCGCGACCTGGGTGTCGCTGCACCACGGCGGCGGCGTCGGCATGGGCTTTTCGCAGCACAGCGGCATGGTGATCGTCGCCGACGGCACCCCCGAAGCGGCCAGGCGGCTCGAACGCGTGCTGTGGAACGACCCCGGCACCGGCGTCATGCGCCACGCCGACGCGGGCTATGACATCGCGATCGACTGCGCGCGCGAAAAGGGACTCGACCTGCCCTCGCTCGGTTAGGCGGGCTGCGCTGTTGCCGTTTCGCCGGCACGGATGCGGCGGCGGAGCAGGAACAGGCCGGCGGCGAGCAGGGCCGTCGGCACCAGCATTAGCGTGAAGGCGGTGCGCCCGTCGAGATGCGCGAACAGCGCGCCGGTAATCAGCGACCCCGTCGTGCCGCCTAGCGCCGAAAAGACGACGACCAGCCCCATCAGCGACGGGTGGTGCCGGTTCGGCATCGCGCTCAGCATCACCGAAATGATCGTCGGATAAATGGGCGCGAGCGCGAAGCCGATCATCGGGAAGAGGAAGGCCGCGATCGGCGCGTCGCGCCACGTTTCGATCGGCACCGCACGCAGGCCGTCGGCGAGCGGCAGCACGAGGATGATCAGCGCCGCGAGCACGGCCAGGCAGACATTCAGGACCGGATACCAGTCGAAGCGCGCCATCACCGCGCCGGCGCCGAAACGGCCGAGCGCGATGCACGCCGCGAACAGGCTCGCCGCCTGGACGCTCATCTGCGCGGGCAGGTGCAGCACCTCGTTGTTGAAGGTCGGCAGCCAGGTGCCGATCCCCTGCTCGATCAGGACAAAGACAAAGGCGCAGACGATGAAGACGAGCACCAGCGGCAGCGCCGCGAGCCGCAGCATCGCGACGAGCGGCGGCCCCTGTTCGTCGGCGGCCTCCTCCCCCGCATGGGTGCGGCGCTCGTCGAGCGATGCGGACAGGATGAAGGCGAGCGCCAGCGCCGGGATCACCGCCAGCACCCAATAGGCGTTGAGCCAGCGCAGGCCCGTCGGGTCGATGAAGGCGCTGAATACCCAATAGGACGACAGCACGCCGACCATGAACATGCCTTCGATCAGGCTGGTCAGGCTGGCGTGGTGCCGCGCGTCGTCGGTGACGAGGCCGATCATCGAATAGACGACGACTTTGGCGACCGCGAAGGCCGCGCCGACCATCGCGAAATGCAATTGCGCCGCGCCGAAACTTCCCGCGAGCGGCATGACCGTACACGCCGCGATCGCGAGCAGCAGCGCCCCGATCAGCGCGTTACGCAGGCCGATGCGCGGCAGATAGCTCGCGGTCAGGAAAGAGACGATCGCAATCGTGATATCCTTGAAACCTTCGAGCGTGCTCGCCTCGGGCTTCGTGACATGAAAGCTGGAAATCGACTGCAGGATCACCGTCCCGACGCTGTTGAGCAGCATCGCGAAGGCGACATAGGTCAGAATCATTGCGGCAATCAAACGCGTGCGGGCCATGCCAAGTCCTTTGCCGCAAAGAGGGGTGGTCGCGAAGAGGCCGCGACCACCCAGGGAGGGATGACCTAGAATTTATAGGCGGCGCTGAAGCGGAACGACCGGCCCAGGATCGGACGGGCGTTCAGCACTTCAGCCGTATTCTGGCCCAGCGTGCGTGGATCGCCTTCGGTCAGACCGATCTCGTTGGTCAGATTGTCGGCGGTGACCGCAAAGCTGAGCGCACGGTTGACGTCGACCGTCACGCCGGCATCGATCTTGAAATAATGCGGCAGCGACTGGGTGTTGCCGGTATCCGAGAAGCGATCGCCGATATAGGTGAAGGTCGAATAGACGCCGACCTTGCCGTCGTTGCCGAACGGCAGTTCATAGGCCGGGGTCACGCGCCATTGCCACTTCGGCTGCCGCTGGACGCGGTTGCCGCTGAGGTCGGTCGCACCGTTGTTGGTGAAGAAGTCCCGATATTTGGCGTTGAGCCACGTGCCCGAGAAGGCGAGCGTGAAATTGTCGACCGGCCGAAGCTGTCCTTCCAGCTCGACACCCGTGCTGCGCGCGCCGCCGATCGACGCCTGCGGAGCTCCATTCTGGATGACGGTGGTGACAAGGCCTTCGAACTTGGTGTGGAACAAGGTGGCATAGAGCGACAGCATGTCGGTCCGCACCTTCACCCCGCCTTCGAAATTGTCGACGCGCGGCGAGACGCGGATGCCGTCGCGCAGATTGTCGAAGAAGGGATTGGTGTTGCCACGATTGTAACGGACATAGGCGCCGACCGACGACGAGAAGTCGTAGTTCAGGCCCGCCGTCCACGACCAGGCGCCCTTGCTGTACGAAATATTGCGGAAGGTGCCGTCGAGCACCGCGACATTCTGGTCGTAAAGCGTGTTCGCGTCGCCATCGGCGTCGGCCACCGTCGCATTGTTTTCCAGCGTGCCGGTTGCCTTGTAATGCTGATAGCGCAGGCCCGCGTCGAAGCGCAGTTCGGGCGTGATCTGGAACTCGTCGACCGCATAAAAGGCATATTCGCGGCCGTCATAGGCGGCGTTGACGTTGAAGAAGCTGCCCTGCGTGAAGCCGCGATCGGTGACCACCTGGCCGTTGGCGAGCGTCAGGTTGAGCAGACGCGCATTGTTTTCGGCGGTCAGCAACTGGATGTTGCCGAGGTTCCACTGGTCCTTCGACGAAAAGTCGGAGAAATAGGCGCCCAGCGTGAACTTGTTGTTGCCGCTGTCCCATTCGACGTTGAGGTCGTTGGTGAAATCCTCGATCTGCTTGCGCACGATCCAGGTGCCGGCGCGGATCACCTGCTGGCTGCCCGCGTTGGCGACCGCATCGCCGCCATTGACATAGGTCAGGCTGCCGATCGTGCTGCCGAGGCTCGCCGCATAGTCGGCGGCCGACATCGCGGTGCTCGCCGGAACCAGCCCGGTCGTATCGGCATCGCCCTTCAGATAGCTCGCGCGATACCGCAGCTGGAGCCCGTCGCCGATCTCGTAATCGAAATTGGTGCCAAGGTTGATCAGCTTGGCGCCGCGACCGTCGCCAAGGTCGGCGCGCGTGCCGTCGGGAAGCACCGACAGGCGCGTTTCGGGGCCGGCGATCACGCCGGTGCCGGGGTCGATATTGCCGAACTGGCGCACCTTGTCGCCGTCGCGGATCACCGGGATCGGCAGCAGCCACTGGCCATGATCGTTGAGATAGCGGGCGAAGACGAGGATCGAACCCTTGTCGAGGTCATGGCGGATATTGGCGGTGATCTGCCCGCCCTTTTCGGCGGTGAAGCCCGGATTGCGGATGCCGTGGCCGCTCGAATAATAGCCGCCGACCATGAAGGTCGTGTTGTCGCCGAGCGGACCCGACAGGCGCAGGTCGCCGCGCACGTCGCCGAAATCGGTGACGCTGGCCTTCACCAGCCCTTCGAATTCGGGGCCGCCCTCTTTCTGGACGAAGTTGACGGTCAGGCCGGGCTGGCCGTTGGCGAACAGCGCGCCGGTGCCGCCGCGCACCGCCTCGACCCGCGCGATCGTTTCGTCGATGCGGATAAGCTGCGTGTTTTCGAGGAACGACAGCGTCGGCGGCGAGAAGAAGGGCACGCCTTGCGTCGTCAGCGTGACGAATTCGGCGTCGCCGCCCGACGGATAGCCGCGCACGAAGATGTTGGCGCCGTTCTGGCCGCCCGAGCTTTCGGCCATGACGCCCGGCACGACCTTCAGCAGGTCGGCGGTGCTGTTCGGCGCGGCCTGTTCGATGGCATCGGCCGAAATGCTGGTGATCGCAAAGGCCGCGGCCTGGCGGCTGACCCCGCCGCCGGCGGTGCCGGTGACGACGATTTCATTGCCTGCCGCATCGTCGGCGGGCTGAGGCGCTTCCTGGGCATGGGCCACCGCCGGCAGCGCGATGAGCGCGATCGACGAGAGCAGATAGGTCCGTTTCAACATGGCTGTTCCTCCACTTATCCTGTTTTCTTTGAAAGGTTGCCCGCGCTCGCCGCTTCCCGTTCTGCTGACAGGATCTGGTCGACCGAAAGCGCCCCGATGGCGGGGACATGCACGTCGGCGTCGGGCAGCGCCTCTTCAGACCCGATGCCAATCGCCACCATGCCCGCCGCATGGATGGCTGAAATTCCGGCCTGCGCATCTTCGATACCGATGCAGCGTTCCGGGGGGAGGCCCATGCCGTCGGCACAGGCCAGGAATATGTCGGGCGCCGGCTTGTTCGCCGCGATCGCGCCCGCGTCGGCGATGAAATCGAACTGGTCGGCGATGCCGAGCAACCGAACGACGTCGCCGGCATTGCGGCTCGCCGAGGCGAGGCCGATCTTGATGCCCGCCCCGCGCAGCGCCGCGAAAAGCGCGCGCACGCCGTCGAACAGATTGGCGGGCGAATAAGCGGCCAGCCGCGCGCGGTAGAGCGCATTCTTCTCTGCAAGCATCGCCTCGAAGCGCGCGTCGTCGACCGACGCGCCCGCGCCGTCCAGGATAAGGCGCAGCGATCCCGCGCGATCGACGCCCTTCAGCCGGTCGTTGGCGGCGCGGTCGAAGGCATAGCCATATTGGTCGGCGAGTGCCTGCCACGCATGATAATGATCCTCGGCCGTGTCGGTCAGCACGCCGTCGAGGTCGAAGATCACGCCCTGCACCGCCGGGCGCGCCATCCGGACCGCCGCGTCGGCAAGACGAACCGGGCGGCCGTGATCGACAATATCGACCGGGGCGCCCGACAGGCGGCGATAGGTCGCGCCTTCGGCATCGACCGCAACCTCGATCACGCTGCCGCGCCACAGCAGGCGGAAATGATAGTGTGTCCAGCCGGCCGGGATGCGCGGCGCGAAGGCGGGGCTATCGCCGCCGAGCCGCAGACCGCCCCAGCCGTGCGCAAGCACCAGCCAGCTTCCCGCCAGCGCCGCCATGTGCAGGCCGTGCGAGGTGTTGCCGTGGCGATTTTCCAGATCGACGAAGGCGGCCTCGCGATGGAAATCGAGCGCCTCCCCATCCTCGCCGAGCCGCGCCGCCACGATCGCGAAGGCCACCGACGACAGCGTCGAGTCATGCGCGGTGACGCGGCTGTAATAGTCGAAATTGCGCCGCTGCAGCGCGAGCGGCAACGACACGAGATCCATCGCCATCGCCTGCAGCACATTGCCCTGCTTGGCGATCTGGTGCCGGAACAGGATCATCGGGTGATAGCGCATCAGCAGCGGCCCGCGCTCGTCGAGCGGTGCCAGATCAGCCAGCTTCGGCCGTCCCAGAAAGGCGTCGTCCTGCGGGCTTACCCCGGCCTCTGCATCGACCGGCAACCACATCGCCTCGGCGGCGCGGCGCCACATCGCGACTTCTTCGGCGTCGAGGCCGATGGCCTGCGCCAACGCCGCGAAGGCTGCGGGATCAGTGTGCGCCAGCCAGTCGGCGGTGTCGGCAGCATAGGCAAGGTGCCGCGCCGCGATCGCGTTGGTGTAATAATCATTGTCGACCAGCGCCGAATATTCGTCGGGCCCGGTCACGCCATAGATGCAGAAGGCGCCGCCGCGGCGCGGGTCGAAGGCGCCGATCTCGGGCCAGATCCGC
>NZ_MEFH01000115.1:0-9627 GCF_001725095.1 Sphingopyxis sp. SCN 67-31
GCGTTCGGGATCAACGCCGACAGCATCTATCTTTCGCCCGCGCCGCTCTATCACGCCGCGCCGCTCCGCTGGTCGATGACGATCCACCGGCTTGGCGGCACCGTCGTGCTGATGAAGAAATTCGATCCCGAAGCCGCGCTGGCGGCGATCCAGCATTATCGCTGCAACGCGGCGCAGTTCGTGCCCACCCATTTCGTCCGCATGCTCAAATTGCCCGCGGAGGTGCGTGCGCAATATGACGTGTCGTCGATGAAGAGCGCGATCCACGCTGCGGCGCCGTGCCCGGTCCCGGTCAAGCAGGCGATGATCGACTGGTGGGGGCCGGTGCTGCTCGAATATTATGCGGGGTCGGAGGGCAATGGCATGACCTTCGCGACCAGCCAGGACTGGCTGGCGCACAAGGGCACCGTCGGCCGCGCGATCCTGGGGACCGTCCACATCGTCGGCGAGGACAATGAAACCGAAGTGCCGGTGGGCGAGGAGGGCGCGGTCTTCTTCGAAAGCGACAATGTCTTCGAATATCACGACGACCCCGAAAAGACCGCGTCGAGCCGCAATTCGAAGGGCTGGTCGACACTCGGCGACGTCGGCAAGCTCGATGCCGACGGCTTCCTTTATCTCACCGACCGCAAGAGCTTCATGATCATTTCGGGCGGGGTAAACATCTATCCGCAGGAGATCGAAAACCATCTCGTCACCCATCCCAAAGTTGCCGATGTCGCGGTCGTCGGCGGCCCGCACGAGGAAATGGGCGAGGAGGTGATCGCGGTGATTCAGCCCGCCGACATGGCCGACGCGACCGATGAATTCCGCGACGAACTCGGCGCCTATGCGCGCCAGAAACTGTCGGGCGTGAAGGTGCCGCGCCGCATCGATTTCATGGAGGCGCTGCCGCGCCACGATACGGGCAAACTCTACAAGCGGCTGCTGCGCGACCAATATTGGGAAAAGAAGGCGTGAACGCACCCCGCGTCAAGACGCGCGACCGTATCCTCGCCGCCGCGCTGCGCCTGTTCAACGAACAGCGCTTCGGCAGCGTATCGACCGCGGCGATCGCCGCCGATGTCGGCATCGCCGAGGGCAATCTCTGGTATCATTTCCGAAGCAAGCGCGCGCTCCTCGACGCGATCAGCGCCGATTTCGCCGAGGCGATCGAAGAGCGGCTGCAACTGCAGCCGTCCGATGACGGCGATCTGATCGAAGAATATGTCGCACTGCTCGCCTGCATGCAGCGCGAGCTCCATACCTTCCGCTTTCTCTATCGCGACCGCGCCGATTATGGCGAATCGAGCCCGATCATTCTCGACCACATCGACGGCTGGTACGAACGCGTGCACGGCCAGCTGATGCTCTATCTTGGCGCGATGATCGATCGCGGCTACCTCGACTGGTCGCGCGCGCGGCTCGGTGATCTTTGCACCAATGCGCTCGTGATCCTGCGCTTCGGCCTCGAATATCAGCGCGAGATGGACCCGGCGGCGGTCGGCGACCTCGATAGCGCGCGCTGGACGGTCGAACGGCATCTGACCTTGTTCGAGGACCGGCTCGATCCCGCTGTGGCGCGCCGGTTCCACCGCGCGATCGAACAGGCCGACCTGCAGGCCTGACGCGCCTTTTCATTTGCAAAGGATCGATCATGGCGCGCCATCTGGAATTCTTTTTCGACCTGTCGTCGCCCTGGACCTATCTGGCGTTCACCAACGTCCAGCCGCTGATCGCGCGCACCGGCGCCAGCGCGACCTTTCGGCCGATCCTGGTCGGCGGGGTGTTCAACGCGGTGAACCAATCGGTCTATGCGGCGCGCGAACAGAGCGACAATCGCAAGCTGCAACATAGCTGGAAGGTGCTGGGGGACTGGGCGCGGCTCGCCGGGGTGGAGATGAATTTCCCCTCCCGCTGGCATCCGGCAAAGAGCGTTGCCGCGATGCGCTTCGCCACCGCGCTCGAGCCCGATCAGCCGGCGCTGATCGCCTTCGCCCGGGCGGCGTTCGAATCCTATTTCGGCGCGCAGGACAATCTCGACGACCCTGCGGTGCTCGAAGCGGCAGCAACGCGCGCGGGCCTCGACGGCGCGGCGATCCGCGGTGCGGCGGCGAGCGATGCGGTCAAGGCGCGGCTGCGCGCCAATACCGACGAGGTGATCGCGCGCGGCGGCTATGGTTCGCCGTCGATGTTCGTCGACGGCGATGATATGTATTTCGGCAACGACCAACTGCCGCTCGTCGAAGCGGCGCTTCTGAAAGCCTGAGAGGACTCTCCATGCAGGACCGTATTTCGATCACCATGCTCGACGACGGCATCGCCGACGTCCGCCTGATCCGCACCGACAAGATGAACGCGCTCGACGGCGCGATGTGGGAGGCGCTTGCGGCGGCGGTCGATCAGCTCAAGGCGACCGCGGGGCTGCGCGTCGTCGTCCTGTCGGGCGAGGGGCGCGCCTTTTGCGCCGGACTCGATCTCTCCAGCCTCGGCGGCGAGCGTGATCCGGGCGCGAGCAGCGCCGGCGGCGGACTCGCCGAACGGACGCGCGGCCTTGCCAACAACGCGCAATATGCCGCCTGGGGCTGGCGCGAACTGCCGGTGCCGGTGATCGCGGCGGTACACGGCGTCGCCTTTGGCGCGGGCAGCCAGATCATGGCCGCCGCCGATATCCGCATCGTTCATCCCGATACGCGCATCGCGATCATGGAAATGCGCTGGGGCCTTGTCCCCGATGTCGCCGGCATGGCGCTGTGGCGCACCCAGGTCGCCGACGACGTGCTGCGCGAGATGATCTACACCAACCGCGAATTCAACGGCGTAGAGGCGAAGGCGCTGGGCTTTGCGACGCATGTCGCCGAAGAACCGCTCGCCAAGGCGATGGAACTCGCGGCGGTGATCGCGGGCAAGAATCCGCATGCGATCCGCGGCGCCAAGCGGCTGTGCAACATGCTTGCCGACGCGAGCGATGCCGAAATCCTGCAGGCCGAAAGCGACGAACAGATAAAGGTCATCCGCACCCCCAATCAGATGGAGGCGGTGATGGCGCATATGCAGAAACGCAAGCCCGACTTCGCCGATTGACCGGAGGCGTCAGAGCATCGATTCGTCAGAGTAAGCGCAAGAACCGCGCCGCATTGCCCCAATCGGCGGCGCGGCGGTCGCGCGCCTTTTGCGCTTCGCTGTCGGCGCCCCAGCGGCGTTCCTGATACAGCTCGTCGAGGCTGACCGCCTCCCACAGCATGTCGGCGGCGAAGGCGTCTTCGACGAGCGCGAGCCCGGCGACGAGCGAACCGCCGATGGTGACGAGCGGCGACAGCGGCGCGAGGCGAAAGGGATCGAGCGCGTGCACCGCCTCGCGCAGCGCCGCGACCGTTGCGGCGGGCTGGTCGATCGGCAGCACGCCCTGCGCCAGCGCGAATTCGATGCCGTGCCGCGCCTCCGCCCAGGCGAGCAGCGGATTCCACGCCGCCGCCTGTTCGCCTTGCAGCGCGGCATCGCGGTCGTCGCGGTAGCAGAGAAGGTCGGTCTGGGCATAGGCGGCGATGGTCTCGGCAAAGGCCGCGCGGTCGCCCGTCGCCAGATCGATCGCGGCGTTGGCGATACCGGTCATCGGCATCGCCGCCGGATCGATATCGCTGCCCTGTGCATTCCATTCGGCGGCGATCGCTTCGGCAAGCTCCTCGCTCGGCACCACCAGCGGCGCGCGCGCGGGGGTGCGCACCGGGCGCCCGTCAAGCGCGATGCCCCGGCCGCCGTCCTGCGGGACGGTCGTGGCAGTCTTCCAGAAGCGTTTCATGGCGCGGGCGGTGTCCGCCAGCGGCGCGCCAGGATGCGCGGCATGATTGCGAAATCGAACACGCCGGTCAGGACGACGATCACGCCGATCCAGCGATCGGTGGGCTGACCGGCGATGGCCCAGCCGCCCCGGATCAGCACGAAGCCCGCCATGATGAAAAGCGCGCCGACGATTCGCATCGCCGACAGCGCGAAAAAGCGCTTCTTGGCCAGCCGGTCCTGTTCGTTGCTCATGCCCCCGCCTTATCGCCTGCGAGCTGGCGCATCAAATGCGCGAGGGCGCCGTGGCCCGTCCGCTCGATTCCCGCTGCCACGCGCTCGCGCTCGGCTGCATCCTTGTTCTGCGACAGTTTCACCGTCGGCCGCCATGCGCTGATCCGCATCTCGAAGCCGGTGATTGCGCCGGTCAACCGCGCGAAATGGTTGGCGTCCATCTTGGCGCGCGTCCACGGCGGATTTTCGCCGGCGCGTGCCTCGTGCAGCGTCGACAGCGTGTCGAGCTGCGCGACCAGTTCGGCATCGCCCAGCTTGCGCGCCACGCCTTCCATCTCGACCGCGACATAATTCCACGTCGGCACCGCGGTTGCGGCGTCGGCGTACCAGTTGGCGCTGACATAGGCATCGGGGCCCTGCACCACCGCGAGTGCCGGCGCGCCGGCAAGATGCTTCGTCAGCCCGTTACCGCGCGCGAGGTGGAATTGCAGCGTCGTCGCGTCGGCGCTGAGCACAACGGGTGCGTGGGCGACGCGTGGGCCGTCGGGCGTCGCCGCGAAAATGGCGGCAAAGCCGATTTCGCGCACCAGCAGCGCGGCGAGATCGTCCTGCCGGGGCCGGAACGCCGGATTGGGGTGCATCAGCGCGGCTTTCGCGGCGCCGGACCGCGGGCGCCCGTCTTGGCGGCGCCGGGCTTCGCGGCGCCGGGCTTCGCCGGGCCGCGCTTTGCAGGCGGTTTGCCGCCCGGCTTCGGTGCACCGGATTTCGCCGTCCCCGGTTTCGACTTCGCTGGTTTCGCCGTCCCCGGTTTCGATTGGACCTTCGCCTCGGCACGGCCGCGCCGTTCGCCGCGTCTTGCCTTGCGCACCTGCTTCGCATGCGCCTTGGCCTTCGCCTTCTGCACCGTCTTGGTCGATGCGCGCGGCGCCTCTTCGGTCAGGAGGTCGCCGAGCAGCGGGTCGAAGCCCAGCGCTTCCAGGCTTTCGGCGAAATGCGGCGGCAGCGGCGCGCTGATGTCGATCGCGCCGCCATCGGGATGGTCGATGCGCAGCCGGCGGCTGTGCAGGTGCAGTTTGCGGCTGATCGTGCCGGTCAGGAACGCGCCCTTGCCGCCATATTTGCCGTCGCCGACGATCGGATGGCCGATCGCCGCCATATGGACGCGCAATTGATGCGTGCGGCCGGTCAGCGGCTGCAGTTCGACCCACGCCGCACTGTTGCCCGCGCGTTCGATGACGCGATAGCGCGATTTCGACGGCAGGCCTTTTTCGTCGACGTGCATCTTCTCACCGCCCGATCCGGGTTGCTTGGCGAGCGGCAGGTCGATCTCGCCCTGCGCGATGTCGGGGACGCCGACAACGATCGCCCAATAGGTCTTGCGCGCGCTGCGGTTCGAAAAGGCCTTGGCGAACCAGGCAGCGGCGCGCGGGGTGCGCGCGACGAGCAGCGCGCCCGACGTATCCTTGTCGAGCCGGTGGACCAGCTTGGGGCGCACGGCGGCATCGCCCTGCAGGGCGCCGAGCAGGCCGTCGACATGACTGTCGGTCTTCGTTCCGCCCTGCGTCGCGAGGCCCGGCGGCTTGTCGAGCACCAGCGCGCTCTTGTCGCGGTGGATAACCATCGCTTCGGCGAGCGCGACATCGGCCGGCGACAGCGCTTTTTCCTTGCGCGGCCGGGGGCCGGATGGCGCCGCGGGCGGCACCGGCATCGCGATTGTCTGCCCCGCCTCGATCCGGTCCGAGACATCGGCCTTGCGCCCGTCGATGGTCAGTTCGCCCGACCGGGCCCAGCGCGCGATCAGCGCGTGGGGCGTGCCCGGCCGGTGCCGTTTGAACCAGCGGTCGAGGCGGATGCCGTCATCCTCTTCGGCGACAATGGCGCTGTCGCCGCTCATGCGGGAAGCTGCCGCATCATGACCATTCCGACGCCGCACGCCGCAATGCCGATGATGACCGACGCGCCAACATAGGCCGCCGCCTGCGCCATCTGGCCCCGTTCGAACAGCGTCCAGAACTCCATGCTGAACGACGAGAAGGTGGTGAAGCCGCCCAGCACCCCGACGCCCAGGAACAGCCGGGCCTGATCGCTGCCGCCGCTGCGCGCGAGCCAGCCGATCAGCAGCCCCATCATCAAGCTGCCGGCGATATTGACCGACAACGTCCACCAGGGAAAGCCGGGGCCAAGCCGCGCGAGCAGGATCTGGCCGACCAGGTGCCGCGCACCCGCGCCGATCGCACCGCCGACCATGACAGGGAAAAGTCCGTTCATCCGCTCGCCCTAGCCGCAAAAGCGCGTGGCGCAAAGCGGGCGATCGCCCGTTGGTGGTCGCATCGCTCCCTGTCGGCGACCGGGATCGTCGCCAAGGGGGCTTGACGATGAGAACAAAACATGTCCAGATCGGACCTTCTTCCCGTCCGTCGGCGCGCGTCGACTCAGGCTATCGTCGTGCTTGGGTCCGTTTCGGCGGCAAATGGGAACGAACAAAAGGTGAATAGAGCCGCTGTGACGGCATAGTTGTACCGCGATGGACCAGGTGAAGCGCGACAAAAGCTTTTTGAGTGTCTGACAAGACAAGTTGTAGCACTCGAAAGCGCCTTGCCTCAGTCGATGACCTTCAACCCGACGACGCGCGCGGGGTCCACATAGGCCACCTCTTCATCCGCAACGATGATGGCGACATCGCCTTCAACGGCGATCATAGACACACCTCCGATTCCTTTCGGAAAGCCATCGACGAACACGACGCATCTGGTGCCAGCGCCCTTCTCGCCCGCGATCTTCTCGTTCAGCGTATTGATGAAAGCGACGTCGTTGGTCATTCCGATTCTCCTCTGCCGCCCGAGATAATCAGTTCCCGTGCGGCCGTCACCTGCCCGCTGACACGATAAGTGACGCCGACCTCCTCGATCGCGCATTCGGCGAACAGGTCGCGGATGTCGGGATGGTCGTTGATCGACAAAATGAAGCGCCCTTTCGCGCCCTCTAAGAGGTCTCTCAGACGGGCGAAATCAGCACGTGAGAACACGCCCTGGCCGTAGTCATCCTCGCACCCATGATAGGGCGGATCGCAATAGAAAAGCGCTCCTGGGCGATCGTAGCGCGCGATGAGCTTCTCAAAGGGAAGCCGCTCGATATGAACTGGCGCTAGGCGCTCGTGGACCGCTTCCAGCATCGGCACCAGCTTTGTCAGGTCGAACCGTGCCGGGCCGGTCCGCGTCACGCCGAAATTGCGCCCCTCGACCTTCCCGCCGAACGCGAGGCGCTGAAGATACAGGAATCGCGCCGAACGTTCGAGATCGGTCAGAGTGTCGGGATCAACCCGCATCAGCCGCTCGAACTCGGCTCGGCTCGCAAGCTGCCATTTCAGCGTGTCCAGGAACTGCTGATAGTGGCGCTGGAGGATGCGAAAGAGCGTCGTCACGTCGGTCGAGATGTCGTTGATCACCTCGACGGGCGGGCGCCGGTCCCTGCGAAAGAAGACCCCGCCCATCCCCACAAACGGCTCGACATAAAGATCGTGCGACGTGCGACCGATCAGCTCGACGAGACGCCGCGACAGATTGCGCTTGCCGCCAATATAGCCGGCCACCGGGCGCGTCGGCCCGACCGCTTCAAAATTCAATCCTTCGTTCACTTCTGACACCTATCGCTTGCCCCGCCGGTGCGCCGGTGGGGGAACGGAGCGATGCCGCGGCATCGCAAGGTGCGGGGCCTTAATCCCTGCGGTGACGGGCGCTGCAACGCCCGTTGCCTCCCCCTTGCGGGGACTGCGAATTACGGATGCCACCGCCCCCAGACGCAATGCGCGACCTCATGGCCGATCCATTGCGGCTGGTAGGACCGGGCCGGGTCAACGACATGGACCTCGCACCCGTCGGGGCGGATGATCGACCAGGCCATAAGCTGCCGGTCCTCAGGCTGCTGCGCCGCCTTGGGCGCCTTGGCGCGCAGGTCGGCGATCGTCGGATGCGTGACGATCGTGATCGCAGGCTGCGTTCGCTCGAACTCCTTTTGCCCGAAGCGATAGCCGTCGGCCGCGCCGCCCTGATCGCATCCGGCGAGCAGCAGGAAGAGGAAGGCCAGCCGCTTCATGCCGCCGCCTCCAGCGCCGACAGGCGATCGTGGAGCGCCCACGACAGGAGCAGGTTCATTTCGTCGACGCGGAACCCGAACAGATGCCCCGCCGAGCGAACAAGCTGGCGCTCCCCCGTCGGCTCGCGCTCGATGCGCTCGACCTCTTCGGTGACGGGGCGCATGATCTCGGCGCCGTCAGTGTCGAACTCGCCCGTTGCCTCTTCGCCGACCTGCACCTCATCGACATGCATGACCTCGCGGTAAACATCTTCGAACTGGTCATTCCAGCCGTCGAAGCAAAGCCATGCCGGCGCTACCGGCCCGGCCCAGCTGATGTCGGGCAACAGAACGCCCTCGACTTCGACCAGCGGCGGCGCAAGCCCCTCGTCCGCGACGATCTGCCAGATGCGCTGCGCCCGCGCGCCATAGTGCCAGCGCGCGCCGTCCGGGCCTTTCTCGGTCACGGCATCGGTGAACTGATACCATCCCAGCTCGTCGAGGATCGCACGCGCAATACGGCGATCCTTGGCCGCTCGGTCCTCGCCAGGGCGACCGATCCATATCTTGAAGCGCTCGTCGGAGGTATTGATCGTTCCGTTGGTCGCGAACAGCGTCGTTATGCGGTTCGAGGCGCTGCCGATCGGGTGCGCATTATCCGACGAGGGGAAGAAAGAGCCTGTCGAGGCCGAGATGTTCCATTGCCCGCCGCCCGTTACAGCGAGCGACAGAATGACGCCCGACGGCGTCAGCATTTTGGTCGCCCAGACTTCCGACCAGCGCGAACCGCTCGCGCCGAGCGTCTGGGTGTTATTGCCGCCCGGCAATATGCCCGAAGCCTGCACCGTCAGCGCGTTCGTGATCGCAACGTCCGTGCCCGCTGCGGTCGTTTGCGAGGCCGCGAAGCCGATCGACAACTGCGTCCCGCTCAGGCTCAAGGCACCGCGCGCCCAGGCCCCGCCAGTCGAAAGGGACGATACCCAACCCCCGCTGATTGTCGGCGACGGTTTGACGCCGAACCCGATCCCGACCGTGCCGGACCCTCGCAGCGACCCGATCGTCCCCAGCATTTCGCCGCTGTAACTCATTCCGACCGACACAAGTCCGGTGGTGGCGTTCGCCGATCCGGTCACCAGCCAGCCATTGGCCGTATATTGCCCTGTATCGGCGCGGGTAAGGAAGTTCGCGGTATCGAATTTGCAATCGACCTTCACATTGCCTGCACCGAGATAGAAGCCGATCATGCGCGATCCCGCCGCGGCGGTCTGCGCAGCGGTGGCGGTCGGGGCGGTGGCCACGTCAGGCATCGGATATTCCTTTCAGCTTGGCGGACCGGCGCGCGACTTCGCGCTCGATCCATTCATTGTCCTTGGCGATGACGGCCGCGGCGAGGTCGCTGATCGCGACGCCCGTCGCCCGCGCTTCGTGCGCGAGCATCGGCGCCAGCTCGGGCGCGCCGAAACGCTGATAGAGGCGCGCTTCCATCGCCTTGCGCATGTGCGCCTCGCGCTTCGCCCCGTCGCCGAACTCGGCGCGATAGGCCTCATCGACACGGCGGGCATCGAC
>NZ_MEFH01000116.1:0-18641 GCF_001725095.1 Sphingopyxis sp. SCN 67-31
GAGCCCCTGCATCAGGTCGATCGCGACGCGCGTCAGCCGCGCCTCGGTATAGCGATAGGCGGCGGCGTTATCGCCGTCGATGTTGCCGAAATTGCCCTGGCCGTCGACGAGCGGATAGCGCAGCGAGAAATCCTGCGCGAGGCGGACCATCGCGTCATAGACCGCGGTGTCGCCGTGCGGGTGGAACTTGCCGATGACGTCGCCGACGACGCGCGCCGATTTCTTGTAACCTTGCGACGGGTCGAGGCGCATCGCGCGCATCGCCCACAGCAAGCGGCGGTGGACGGGCTTCAGCCCGTCGCGCAGATCGGGCAGCGAGCGCGCGGTGATCGTCGACAGCGCATAGACGAGATAGCGTTCGGACAGCGCGCTGTCGAACGGGGTATCAATGCTGTCGCCGGGGGCCGAGGGAGGAAGGTCGTCGTCGGTTGTCGCCATTACCCGCGGCCGATAGCAAGCCGCACGGCACATGGCAAAGGGCTATCGCGGGACGATCAATAGAGGTTGTCGTGATAATCCTTGTCGAGCCCCTTCTGCATCAGGCCGGGGATCGAGGTGACGGCGCTCGCGATCCGCGCGCCCAGCCCCCTGGCGCGGTTGAGCCGGATATGCTCGACGAACATCTTCGCGGGACGGATATCGGCGGGCGGCGGCGCGCCCGGCCACAGCGGGGCGCGGGCGAGGGCGGCGCTTTCGCCCAGCGCGACGCGCAGGTCGTCGATCCGCACCGCGAGCCGCGGCACCTTGTCCTGCACCGCGAAGCGTTCGCGCGCGGCCTCGTCGGTGGTCAGCGTCGCGGTGCCGGCGATCCGCACGATCCGGTGCGAACCGGGGATCAGCAGCGCCGCGGCGATGCGCGGCTGCGCGATGATGTTGCGAAAGCTGTCGGTCCGCCGGTTCCCCGGCCGGTCCGCGAACCACAGCGCGTCCCCGTCGAGGTGCGCGAGCGCCCCCGCCGGATCGCCCTTGGGGCTGAGGTCCGCATGTCCGTCGGGATCGACCGTCGCCAGCGCCATGAAGCGGCTCGCGGCGGCGAAAGCGCCCGCGTCGCCGATCGCCTGTCCGGGCGGATCGGGGTGCCAGAAGGCCGAACGGATCAGCGCCTTGGCGCAATGGACATAGCATTCCTCGACCGCGATCTGCGCCTCGCCGTCCGCCACCGCGACGACGCGGCCGTTGATGCGCAGCGTTTCGCCGATGCCGGGAAGCAGGAACAGCGAGCCGAAACCGGCGCCGGCCCTGATGGCCGCGGGGTCGTCGATCCGGTCGAGCGGCACCGCCAGCATCGCCCCGTCGCTTCGCGCGAATCCGGCCGCCCCGCCGCCCAGCGTGAGCGTCACGCCGCCGCCGTCGCCGAGGCCGGCGAACATCAGCGGCGAAGCCGCGAGCCAGCGCTGCGCGGTGGCATCGACATGGTCGATAACCTTGAGGTCGATGGCGGACGATGCCTTGCCCACCGCCGCCTCGATCGCCGCGATGCTGTCGATCCTGGCCATGCCTGTCCTCTTCCGGCGAGGAGCATGTCATACTTGCGAATGACTCGCAATATATGATTGTCGGGCCGCGATCGCGCCCCTGCCGTCAGGGTTTGTCGGCATAGGCCTTGACGAGGTCGAACATATAGTCGCGTCCGACATAGACCGACCGCACCCCCATACGCTCGTCGAGCCCGTGCGCGCCATTGCCGTCGGGGTCGCCCCACATGCCGGGAATGCCATAGGTCGGGATGCCGACGGCGCCGAGGAAGGTCGCGTCGGTATAGCCGTTCGCCATCGCCGGAATGACCTTCAGCCCCGGCCAGTATTTATCGACCAGCGTCTGCATCGGGCCGATCACCCTGGGGTCGAGCGGCGGCGCGGGCGGCGCGGGGCGCTTGGGCGGCAGCTGCGTCACGGTAACGCCGGGGTCGCCGATCACGCGTTCGAGTTCGGCCTTGATCTCCTCGATCGGGTGGCCGGGGAAGATGCGGCAGTTGACGTTCGCGCCCGCGCGTTGCGGCAGCGCGTTGGGAGCGTGGCCGCCGTCGAGCAATGTCGCGACGCAGGTCGTGCGCAGGTTCGAATGGAGGAAGCGATCCGCGTTGACGATCGCCTCCGCCGCCTTGTCCGTGGGATCCTTCGCCAGCGCGGCCATCGCCCGGCCCGTCTCGTCTCCGCGCGCCGCACCCGCCTCCGCAAAGAAGCGGCGCGTCGTGTCGGTCATCTCGAGAGGAAATGCATATTGCCCGATCTTCGTCAGCGCCGCGGCGAGCTGATAGATCGCATTGTCGGGCACCGGCGCCGAGCTGTGGCCGCCGGGGTTGCGGGTTTCGAGGCGGAAATTGGCGAAGGTCTTTTCGCCGACCTGCACCGACTGACCGATCACCTTTCCCTTGCCGTCGCTGTCGCCGCCGCCGCCTTCGTTGAGCGCGAATTCGGCGTCGATCAGGTCGCGCCGGTTCGCGGCGAGCCATTCGGCGCCGTTGAATGCGCCGTTGGTCTCCTCGCCGCAGGTCAGCGCGACCTTGACCGTGCGCTTCGGCTTGTAATTTTCCTTCCGGAACCGGATCAGCGTGTCGACCCATACCGCCGCCTGCGCCTTGTCGTCGGCGGTGCCGCGGCCATAGAAATAGCCGTCCTCCTCGACCATCCGGAACGGGTCGCGCTCCCAGTCGGCGCGCTTCGCCTCGACCACGTCGATATGTGCGATCAGCAGGATCGGCTTCGCCGTCTTCGAGGTGCCGGGATAGACGGCGACGAGGCCGCCCTCCTTCGGATGCGCGGGGTCCGCGAAGAGGGTGAGCTGGCTGTCGGCGAATCCGGCCGCCGTCAGCCGCGCCGCCATACGCTCGGCCGCGAGGGTGCAGCTTCCCGCCGACAGCGTCGTGTCGGTTTCGACAAGTTCCTTGTAGATGTCGCGGAAGGCAAGCTGATCGGGGCGCGGTTGCGCGTCCGCCGCCATCGCGGGCGCGGCGAACAGCAACGGCAAGGTCAGCAGTGCGGTCGGACATTTCATGGCGTATCTCCCTGTTGCCGGAAAGGGAGCAGAAAGGCCGGACCACCGCAAGCCGCTTTGCTTTGACTTGCGCGTCGTTCCCCTTTCGCCCATTTCGCAGTGGCAGGGGTCGCGGGAAACCGCGATGCGAAAGGGAGACGGCACGGCATGGCCGCCGGGAGCAAGCGCGACGAGGGATTGGGCGATGCGGTCGTCCCGGCGGATGCGAGCGCGCTCGGCGATGCGCCGCGCATCCGCGCGATCCTGACCGACGCAGCGCGCGAGGGACGCCCCGTCAGCTATTCGGAGCTGCTCGGCGAACTGGGCTTCCGCTTCACCCGGCCCAAGATGCGCGCGGTGTGCCGGACATTGGCCGAGGTCGACCGGCTGTGCGCGCTCGACGGCGAGCCCGACCTCGCGGTGCTGGTGGTGCGCGAAAGCGACGGCCTGCCGGGGCAGGGCTGGTGGGTCGGCGGCACCGCGCTGCTTCTGGGCTATGACGGTCCGTGGGAGGGCGCCGCGGCGGCGCGCTTCATCAAGGAGCAGCAGCAGGACGTGTTCGATTATTGGGCGGAGCGGTGAGGGCGGCCAGTTTCGACCGATAGGAACCATCGCCACCCGCTTGCGCGGGGGCGAAGGCCTTGCATTGGATTTCGCGCAGAGGCGCAAAGATCGCAGAGGCGCGCGCGCTTCATCCTGCGATCTTCGCGCCTCTGCGCGAATTTCGGAGAATGCCGGGTATCAGCCGAAGCGCGATATTTCTTTTCTCGTCACCCTGAACTTGTTTTGGCAATTATCCCTTTTCGACAGGTGACTGTACCCCGGCGAAAGCCGGGGTCCATGCGAAGCAGCGCTTTGCCATCTGGACCCCGGCTTTCGCCGGGGAACGGCTCCTGACTTGCCGGAAGGGTATAGATGCCAACTTGTTTCAGAGCCTGCCCCGGACCCGATCCGGGGGTCCATGGTCTGCCTTTTCCTTCGGCGCGGCGCCGATTTCGAGTCCCGGCCATGGATGCTGAAACAAGTTCAGCATGACGAAGTTCAGAGGACGCACTCCGACATGGACCTCTGCTGACTGCGCCCTATGTCTTCAACCCGATCTCGCGCAGCCGCTCCTGAAGATAGGCGTCGGCGGTGATCGGCGTCGGATAGAGGTTCGGGTGCGCGGCATCGATGCAATTCTCCAGCGTCCGAATCGGATAGTCCGAACGGAAATGGAGGAAGAAGGGCATCGAATAGCGCGCGACGCCGGCGCGGCCGGCGTCGGGGTTGCGGACGCGGTGCGTGGTCGAGGGCAGGCGGTTGTTGGTCAGTCGCTGCAGCATGTCGCCGACATTGACCGCCATCGCGCCGGGCGGCGGCGCGACGGGCAGCCAGCTTCCGTCCTTGTCGAGGATTTCGAGCCCCGCCTCCTCGGCACCGAGCAGCAGCGTGATCGTGTTGATGTCCTCGTGCGCCTCGGCGCGGATGCCTTTCGCGGGCCCTTCGACCGGCGGATAGTGGAGCAGGCGCATCACGCTGTTGCCGTCCTGCACCGTCGCGTCGAAGAAATCGGGCGCGAGGTCCAGATAGCGCGCGATGCCGGAGAGCAGCCGGCCGCCGACGCGATCGAATTCGGCGAACAGCGTTTCGAAGGTGGTGCGAAAGCTCGGGACCTCGTCCGGCCAGACATTGTTCGGCTGCTGCGCGGCGAGCGGATGGCCTTCGGGCAGGTCGCGGCCGACGTGCCAGAATTCCTTGAGGTCGACCTCCTTCGCGCCCTTCGCGATTTCGACCCCGAAGGGCGTATAGCCGCGCGCGCCGCCCAGCCCGCCGAGATGATAGGCGCGCTTCGCCTCTTCGGGCAGCGCGAAGAACGCCCTGGCCTTTGTCCAGGCGGCGTCGATCAGCGCGGGGTCGATGCCGTGGTCGGTGATCATCGCGAAACCGAACCGCTCGAACGAAGCGCCGAAATCCTGCGCGAAGCGGTCCGCAGGCAGCGAAAGGGAGATGACGGGGACGGCGGCGGTCATGCTGTTGTATCCATTGTTCGATGCGTTGACGCGATGCCGATTGCCATGTTCGCGTCCCCTTGCGATCTAGGCTTTCCGCCGGTGCCGGGAAAGGGAAAAAGGCGGTTCCACCGTGCGCGCCGCTCGGCTAAGCCCCGGCCATGGGCAAGCAATATTGGCTGATGAAATCCGAACCCGACGTCTATGGCTGGGACGATCTCGTCAAGGACGGGACGGGAATCTGGGACGGCGTGCGCAATCACAGCGCCAAGCTGAACATGAAGGCGATGAAGGTCGGCGACGAGGCGCTCTTCTATCACAGCAACATCGGCAAGGCGTGCGTCGGGATCATGCGGATCACCGAGGAGAGTTTCCCCGATCCGACCGCAGAGGCGGGCTCGCCCTGGGTCGTGGTGCGCGTCGAGCCGGTGCGCGCGTTGGCGCATCCGGTAACGCTTGCGGCGATCAAGGCCGACCCGAAGCTTGCCGACATGGACCTTGTCCGCCTGTCGCGCCTGTCGGTCGGGCGCGTCACGCCCGATGAATGGGCGCATATCCTCAGGAAGTCGGAGCAGCCTGAGGGCTGATCCCGACGTCGGCGCCTACCGGCCGAGCTTGGTCTGGAGGTGGCTCGCGACCGACGGGTGCAGCGGCTCGACGAACTCGCAGCCGTAATTGTCGCCGGCGGCGCGGCGCACCACCGCCTCGCGCGGTTCGAGCCCCGGCAGGCTGACCCAGATGCGCCTGCCGACCGTCTGCCGCGAAAAGGTGAACATGCGGAACCCGGTCGACGACAGGTCGAACAGTTCGGCGTCGAACGGATTCTGCCCCGCTTCGCGAAAGCGCACGCGCCCGTCGATCGAGGCGCGCTCGGCGCGGCGTGTGTCGGTGGGAACGGCAAAGGCGTTGCGGTTCGGCACGGCGGATCGACCTTTCGAATGATTCGAACGTCTCCGGTCTAGCGATCCGATGGTTATCGCAAGGTCAACGGGCATGGTGAAACGGGCTGGTTAAGGCGGCGTTGGTCCCATTTCCATCCAATGCCCCGGACAGGCGGCGACCAGTCCGGCCGCATCGCGCCAGTCGGCGGTCAGCCAGCGGGCGTGATCCTCCGGATTCAGGATCACCGGCATCGCCTGCCCGCCGAGGCGCTCGACGAAGCTGTTGGGATCGGTGGCGAGCACCGCGAAGCAGGGCCAGTCCGCCGCGTCGCGCACTATGCCGGCGAAGGCGAAGAGCGGCCGGGCGCGGAGCGATATCCAGTGCTGGCGCCGCGCGCCGGCGGGGCCCGACCACAGCGCGAAGCTGGTTGCGGGGACGAGGCAGCGAAGCTCGGGATGCCGTAGCGTGCCGATCCAGAACGGGCTCGACAGGTTGCGGACGCTGGTGACGGGGCGCGTGCCCGACGCGGGCGGCGGAACGCCCCACAATCGCGGGCGCAGCCGCCACCGCGTCCCGCCGCGCCCGTCGCCGACGATCACCGGGGCCGGGCGGCCGGGCGCGACATAGTCGCCGGCCCATGGATCGTCGTCGGCCTCCGCCCCGAAGGCCGCGGCCATGCGGCTCGCCGGGGCGTCGAGGCGGTAGAGGTGCACGGGGGAGTCCTAGTCGGTGCCGCGCACGCGGCCGCGGCCCGCCTTCACCGCGCTGCGCGCCTTCTTGCTGTCGACGCGCCGCGCCCTGGCGGCCTTGCTGGGCTTCGTCTTGATCCGCCGTTCGGGACGAACCAGCGCGGCGTCGATCAGCTCGCCGAGGCGTTCGCGCGCGTCGGCGCGGTTCGCCTCCTGGGTGCGGAAGCGGCGCGCGAGGATGACCAGTTCGCCGTCGGCGGTCAGCCGGCTCCCGGCGAGCGTCCTGAGCCGGCGGTACGCATCGGGGGGCAGGCCGAGCGCGAAAACGTCGACACGCAACTGGCACGCGGTGGCGACCTTGTTGACATTCTGTCCGCCGGGGCCGGAGCCGGCGAGAAAGCGTTCGGAGATCGCGCTTTCGGGGATGTCAGCCACGGGTCGGCGCCGCGCCTTCGGGCGCCGCGAAGCCCAGCGCGGCGAAGCGGTCGGGGAAGGGCGCCTCGGCGACGATGGGCGGCTTGACGTCACGTTCGACGACCAGCCGCTCGGCGTGGAGCAGGGTGCGATCGCTCTTCCGGCCGCGGCCATAGACGGGATCGCCGAGGATCGCGAAGCCGAGCCCTTCGAGCGCATGAACGCGAAGCTGGTGGGTGCGGCCCGTTTCGGGGCGAAAGCGAAGCAGCGCACGGCCGTCCGCGACGGCGAGCTTTTCCCAGTGCGACACCGACGGCTTGCCCTTCGGGTCGCCGATCATCCGCCAGCCCGTCTCCGCGCTCGACGTCTTGGCGAGCGGCAGGTCGATCGTGCCGCTGTCGCCAGCGGGCACGCCGTCGAGGATCGCCAGATAGCGTTTCTCGACCGCGCGCGCCTCGAAAGCCCGGGTGAAGCGGCCGTGCGCCTTGGGATTGCGCGCGAGCAGCAGGCAGCCCGAGGTGTCGCGGTCGAGCCGGTGGACGGGCAGCGGCCAGCGCCGGAAGCCGAAGCGCAGGCTGTCGAGATGATTCTCGAGGCTGAGGCTGCCGTCGCGCGGCGGATCGACCGGCAGGCCTTCGGGCTTGTCGATGACGAGGGCCTCGCCGTCGAGGAACAGGACATGGTCGGACAGCAGCATCGCCGCGCTATAGGCGAAGCGGCCGGGTGCGCCAAGGTCGCTGAAATCTATTGCTCCGCACCGAAAGCATAGGCGTCCATCGCGAGCACCGCATAGGTGACGCTGTCGTGCAACCGCCTGGCGTGGAGGCCATCGTCTTCCGCGCCCGCGCCCATCGCGACGAACAGCGGCAGGATATGATCGGGCGTCGGATGATTGTCGCGGCCGTGCGGTGCGCGTTCGACCGCGTGCAGCAGGTCGTCGACGGCGTTCGCGGCCATGCGGTCGGCGATCCAGTCGGTGAACGCCGTCACCCAGGGCGCCGCCGGGGCGTCGATCGGCGGGCGTGCGGAAAAATAGGCGCGGAGATTGTGGGTGATGCTGCCCGATCCGACGATCAGCACCCCGTCGTCGCGCAGCGGAGCGAGCGCCTGCCCCAGCGCATAATGCCATTCGGGCGGCGCGTGGGAGGCGATCGAAAGCTGGACGACGGGAATGTCGGCATCGGGGTAGAGCAGTGAAAGCGGCATCCAGGCGCCATGATCGAGCCCGCGCTCCGCATCGACCGTGACGGCGAGGCCGTGAGCGGCGAGGCGATCGGCGATGCGCCGTGCCAGCGCGGGATCGCCCGGCGCGGGATAGCGCAACGCGAAAAGCGCATCGGGAAAGCCGCCGAAGTCGTGGATCGTCGGCGGCCGGGGCGATGCGGTGACGGTCGCGCGGCCGCCTTCCTGCGCGGCGTCGTGATGCGCCGACACGGCGAGGATCGCGCGGGGGCGCGGCAGACGGATGCCCAGTCCGGCGAGGAAATCCCGCGCCGGACTGGGCTCAAGCGCCATCATCGGCGAGCCGTGCGAAAGGAACAGGCTCGGCAGACGGCGCATCGGGTCAGGCCGCCAGCTTCGCGGCGGTGCGCGCCACGCGTTCGCCCAGATAGCGCGCGCCGCCGAGGTCGGCTTCGCTCGGCTGGCGCGACCCGTCGCCGTTGGCGATCGTCGTCGCGCCATAGGGCGCGCCGCCCTTGACCTCTTCGACACCCATCTGGCCCGCATAGCCATAATCGAGCCCGACGATCGTCAGGCCGAAGTGCAGCAGGTTGGTGATGATGTTGAACAGCGTCGTTTCCTGTCCGCCATGCTGCGTCGCCGACGAGGTGAAGGCGGCGCCGACCTTGCCGGTCAGCAGGCCCTGCGCCCAGACGCTGCCGGCGGTATCCCAGAAACTCGCCATCTGGCTCGACATGCGGCCGAAGCGCGTCGGCGTGCCGACGACGATCGCGTCATAGTTCGCCAGTTCCTTGGGGTCGCTGAGCAGCGGGTGCGCGGTGTCGGTCTTGAAGCCGGCGGCCTGGACGACCGCTTCGGGCGCGGTTTCCGCGACACGGCGGATATCGACCTCGGCGCCCGCGGCGCGCGCGCCTTCGGCCACCGCGTCGGCCATCGTCTCGATATGCCCATAGCTCGAATAATAAAGCACCAGAACCTTTGCCATCTTCCTTGTCCTTTCAGTCGGCCTTGAAAAAAGAGGGGTGGGCCGCCGCCGGGGGAGGGGGATTGGCGGCGGCCCGAAGCAGCGGGGGGGAGCTAGAGGCTGTCGACGAGCACCAGTTCGGCGTCGTCGATCGCCTCGACCTCGATCCGGGCGACGTCGCGGATCGCGATGCCGTCGCGCGGATCGGCATCCGTGCCGTTGACGCGGATGCGGCCCTTGGCGGCGACCAGATAGGCGTGGCGTCCGGCGCCGAGGTCATAGACGACGCGGTCGCCCGCGCTCACCGTCGCCGCCGCGACGCGGGCGTCGGCACGGATTGGCAGGGCCCCGAAACTTTCGCCGTCGCCCTCGATCCCGCTCGCCACGGTCACGAACCGGCCCGAACGGTCGGCCTTGGGAAATTCGCGCTGACCCCAGCCGGGCGCGCCGCCCGGACGATCGGGGATGATCCAGATCTGGAACAGCGTCGTTTCCTCGTCCTCGAGGTTGAACTCGCTGTGCGTGACCCCGGTGCCTGCGCTCATCACCTGGACGTCGCCCGCCGCGGTGCGGCCGCTGTTGCCCATGCTGTCGCGGTGGCTGATCGCGCCGGTGCGGACATAGGTGATGATCTCCATGTCGCGGTGCGGGTGCGGGGGAAAGCCCGACTGCGCCGCGATGGCGTCGTCGTTCCAGACGCGCAGCGCGCCCCAGCCCATCCGGCCCTCGTCATGATAGTTGGCGAAGGAGAAGTGGTGGCGGGCATCGAGCCAGCCGTGGTCGGCGTGGCCCAGCGTATCGAACTTGCGGATATCGATCATGGCCTTGTCCTTTCATCGTCCTTTCATCGCCGCCACGGGCCATATGTCCCGGCGGCCTTTCGTGTTGCAGCCAAGATAGCGATGGCGATCGTTTCTGGAATAGCGTAGATGGAAAACGATCGTTTCCGAATTTGGGGTATTGATGGCGCTTCCCGATTATGAAGGCTGGGCCTGTTTCGCCGCTGTGGCCGACAGCGGCAGCTTCACGGCCGCGGCGGGGGCGCTCGGTCTGTCGAAGGCGAGCGTGTCGAAGGCGGTGAGCCGGCTCGAGGCGTCGCTCGGCATCACCCTGCTGCACCGCAGCTCGCGCTCTGTGACGGTGTCGACGGCGGGGGAGGGGCTGCTCGGCGAAGCGCGCGCGATGGTCGCGGCGGCGACGGCGGCGACCGAGGCGGCGCGCGGCGACCGGCTCGACCTTGCGGGGCCGGTCAGGCTCGCGGCGCCGATGAGCTTCGGCATCAAGGTGCTCGGCCCGCCGCTCGCCGCTTTCCTCGAACGCCATCCCGCGGTCGAGATCGAGGTGGCGCTGAGCGACGCGCGCCAGGACCTCATCGCCGAAGGCATCGATCTTGCGCTGCGGATCGCGCCGCTCGCCGATTCCAGTCTGCTCGTGCGCACGATCGCGCCGGTCGCGGCGTCGGTGCTGGCAAGCCCCGCCTATCTCGCGAGCCACGGCACGCCGCGGCATCCGCTCGACCTCGGCGGGCATCGGCTGATCGGCTACGGCCATCGCGAGCGCGCCGCGCCGCTTCGGTTCCATCGGGCGCGCGAAGAAGCGACGGTCCTGCCGACGGGGCCGCTGTTCGCGAACAACGGCGATGTCATGGTCCCGCTGCTCGTCGCGGGTGGCGGCATCGCGGTGCTGCCCGACTTCATCGTGGAGGAGGCGCTGGCGTCGGGCGCGCTGGTGAAGATCCTGACCGACTGGTCGCTTCCGCAAGCCTATCTCCACCTGCTTTCGCCGCCCTCGCGCCTCCGCCCCGCGCGCGTGCGGGCGTTGTCGGACTATCTCGTCGAGGCGCTGAAGCTGTCGTGCGCGGGGCGCGACTCGCGGGAATCCGGCGATTAAATCAAAATTAACCTTTTCCCTTCATTGCTTTCATGGTTAATGTTCCGGCAGTCCTGCAAACAGGGGTCGGCCGGGGGCGTCACGATAGCCGGCGGACAGGTCGCGGGATGATCGTGGGAAACAGGTTAAGGGGTGCCCAATGCGCGTACTGCTGATCGAGGACGAGCCGACGACCGCCAAGGCGATCGATACGATGCTGACGACCGAGGGCTTCAACGTCTACACGACCGATCTGGGCGAGGAAGGCCTCGATCTGGGCAAGCTCTATGATTACGACATCATCCTGCTCGACCTGAACCTGCCCGACATGCACGGCTATGACGTGCTCAAGAAATTGCGCACCGCGAAGGTGCAGACACCGGTGCTGATCCTGTCGGGCATTTCGGAAATGGATTCGAAGGTGCGCTCGTTCGGCTTCGGCGCCGACGATTATGTCACCAAGCCCTTCCACCGCGACGAGTTGGTCGCCCGCATCCATGCGGTCGTCCGCCGCTCGAAGGGGCACAGCCAGAGCGTTATCAAGACCGGCAAGCTCGCGGTCAATCTCGACACCAAGACGGTCGAGGTCGACGGCGTCCGCGTCCATTTGACCGGCAAGGAATATCAGATGCTGGAGCTGCTTTCGCTCCGCAAGGGCACGACGCTGACCAAGGAGATGTTCCTGAATCATCTCTACGGCGGCATGGACGAGCCCGAACTCAAGATCATCGACGTCTTCATCTGCAAGCTGCGCAAGAAGCTGGCGCTCGCCTGCGGCGGCGAAAACTACATCGAGACGGTCTGGGGCCGCGGCTATGTGCTACGCGACATCGACGAGGAAGGCAACGAAGTGCGCCGCGTCGCCTGACGCCGCATCGCTACAGGGCAAAGGGGGACCCGGCGCGGAGCGATCCGCGCCGGTTTTTTTGTGCTCGTGTACTTAGCGGCTGCGCCCGTAGTGGCCGGGAAGCTTGGTCGTCAGCCCCAGGCCGGGCCGCCATGTCGACAGCCGCGGCGCGGGGACGATCTGGAAATCGGCCTTGGCGTCCGCGGTGACGAGCTGATCGCCGTGCGCCGCGCGCAGCCGGACGGTTTCGATCGGCTGGTCGGTCTGGATGCCGAATTTCCGGTCCGCGACCCAGCGCACGGTGCCGAGCATCGGATCGTGCCCCGGCATGAAGATCGTCATCCGCTCGCCGATTTCGAGCGGATAGGGACCCTGCCCCCCGATACCATGTTCGGACACGTTGCGGATCGTGACGTCGAACCGGCCGAGCCGCTGGCACCCGAGCGCAGCCTTCACCAGCCGCGACTGACGCGGTCGGCGTTTCTCGGCTGGAGCCGTCGAGGCGGGGGCCTCTGGATGCGGCATGGTGCGACCCGATACTGCCGCCCGACCCCCACGTCCGGCGGTAATTATGGTCCCGTTTCAGGCTCTAAAGGAAGAAGGTAAATTTTCATATAGCGACGCGGGCGGCGGCGGCCGGGCCGCCGCACGGCGACAACGGCCCACCGCGCGCCGAAAAGCGCCGGTGGGCCGAGCGCGACGAAGCGTCAGCGGCGCAGGCCCGAGACGTCGAGGTCATGGACGCGGCCATAGCGCACGTCGCAACTGAACTTGCCCTTGTCATAGGATCCGCCGCGGCCCCAACGGCCATAGCCGTCGCGCACCACCAGCCGGCCCTTGATCTTGTAGCCGTCGCGCTTGCGATCGATCCGCGTCACCTCGGTCACGTCGGCGCGGCCATAGCGGCTCGCGCGGCGCTGCACGGCGTTGACGCACTGGTTCACCGCACTGCGGCTGTCGCCATAGCGGCGATAGTCATAGCCGTAACCATGGCGAGGGTCGTCGTAGCGGCCGCGATACCGGCTGTCGTATCGATCGTAGCGGTCGTTGCCGGACGCGAGGATCGCGGCCAGCCCGCCGAGCACCACCGCACCGGCGATGATTTCGCCCGCGCCGATGCCGTCATCGTGGCGGTCGCGCGCGACCACGGGCGTGGCGCTCAGCATGGCGCCCGCGGCGACTGTCCCGATCACGGCCTTGGTCCAGGCCGGGACGGTCCGGGGGAGGGGTGTCCGGGTCATATTCGGTCTCCTTCACACGAGGCAGCGGTCGCTGCCTGTTGGAGCCCTTGTAGAGCCGCTGCGGTGACGCGGCCCTGAACTTCCTGCTTATCTGGGGTTCAGTCTTGGACCCGCGCCCGGCGCCCGCCGCGAACTGCGGTGCCGTTCGAAAAGCGGCGCGCCGGGGAACGGGCCTTTGTTCGTGTGAAGGAGATATGCGCCGAAAGCCCGACGCAAAAGGGCGCCGATATCGGCTCAGCCGAAGCTGACGTCGATGACGCGGCCGTTCCGGTAGCTGCAGCCGAAACTGCGCACCTCGCCGCCCAGGCGTGACGCGGTGCCCGTGACATACCAGCCGTCGCCGCCGTTGGCCGGCCGGGTGTCGGTGATGCTGTCGACGCGGGCGTCGTCGCCCATCTCGCCCTCGACCGCCCAGCTGCAGGCATCGGCGGCGCGCGCTTCGGCTTCGCCGCTGCCATAGGCGCGCGGCGCGTCGTCGCGGCGCGATTCATAGCGCGGCATGTCGCGCGGATCGTCACGATAGGGCGGTTCGTAGCGATCGTCGCGGTTACGCCGATCGCGGCCGTCCCGGCTCGCGGCGCTGGCGATGGCGGCGATCGCGCCGATGACGAACAGCCCGCCGATCACGTCGCCGGCGTCGATCCGGTCGTGGTGGCGATAGCCCCAGCCTCCGCCGCCCCAGCCGCCATGGCGGCTGCGCGCCTCGGCGGGCGTGGCGGACAGGCCGACCGAGGTCAGGACGATGGCGGTGGCGGTCGCAAGGCTGGTCAGCTTACGCATCGGCTACGCTCCTTGGCGGGCAGGGGGATGGCGCCCGCGATCACCGCCCGCCTTAGGCGGCCGATGCTTTCGCGTCGCTGAACTGCCCTCGATACGCGGCGACCCGATTGCGCGCGAACGCTCTTTCTCAGCAGACGCAGCGCGGCTTGGGTTTCGGTTTCCAGCGCTTCTTGGCGACGACGCGCTTCTTCACCGGGACCGTTTCATAATAGGTGCGCGTGCTCGTTTCGACGCGTTCGGTCACCACCGGCGGGCCGTTGATGATCGTCGTCACCACCACGCCCGGCGTGTAATAGCCGTATCCATAGCCATAGCCGTAACCGTGCTGATAGGCGCCGCCCTGGTAATAGCCCCCGCGGCTCGCCCGCCATGCCTCGCACCGCTGGCGATCCGCGGCATCGCCGATCGCGGCGCCCGCGATCGCACCGAGCCCGCCGCCGATCAGCGTTCCCGCGGTGCGATTGCCGCGGCCGGCGATGCGATTGCCCGCGATGCCACCCACGACGCCGCCGACAACCGCACCGCCCACTGTGCCCCCCTGGCCGCAGCGCCGTTGCATCTCTTCCTCATAGGCATGGTCGTATCCGCCATAATAAGGCGCATAGCCGGGCGGCGGGGGCGGATAATCGACGCCCGCGCCCGGCCGGCCTTCGACCGAGCCTTCGTAGCTGCCATGATAGCGCCGCCCGTCGGGCGCTTCATAGGTGCCGTCCCAGGTGCCGGTCCAGCGTCCCTCGGCGTCATAGCTGCCGCGAAAGACCGTGCCGGGCGGCGGCGGCGGATAATCGCCGCCGCGATACTCGACCTCGCTCGGCACGCGATCGGGATAGCCGGTGTAGACGCGCGTGTCGGTCGCGGTGGGCACGCCATATTCGAGCGATGGCGACGGAGCGGGCGCCTCCGTGCTGTTGGCGCGCCCTGCAAGCAGCAGCGACCCCGCGGCGACCCCGAGCAACAAGATGGTGCGCATGCCAAATCCCCTTTCCCGGCGGCAATCCGCCATTGGTTAACAGGATGTTAGCAAAATCGAGGCTTGTTCGCGAATCCGTTTACCCTGATCCGCGCGTCCCATTTTGGGCCAATGTCAGCCCGCGAGCGCCGGCGCGACGCGGGCGATCAGCGCCTCGGCACCCGCCTGATCCTCGGGCGCGAAGCGGCCCGGATGGGGGCTGTCGAGATCGAGGACGCCGACCAGCCGGTCCGCGACGACGATCGGCACGACCAGTTCGCTGCGGCTCGCCGCGTCGCAGGCGATGTGGCCGGCAAAGGCCTGCACGTCGGCGACGCGCTGCGTCGCGCGCAGCCGCGCGGCGGCACCGCACACCCCCCTGTCGAGCGGGATGCGGATGCACGCCGCCTTGCCCTGGAACGGCCCCAGCACCAGCTCGCGACCGTCGAAGCGATAGAAGCCCGCCCAGTTGAGGTCGGGGATCGCCTGCCAGACCAGCGCCGCGACGTTCGCCATGTTGGCGATGCCGTCGGTTTCGCCCGCCACCAGCGCCGCGGCGGCGTCGGCCACCTCGGTCCACAGCATCGCGGGATCGGTCGCGGAAAAGGAGAAGGCGTGCGACATGTGCGTTCTTTCGGAGTGAGGCAGCGTTATTCGACGGCCAGCCCGGTCCATTTGGCGGCGAAGGCATATTTGTCGGCGGCCTCTGCGATGATCTTGTCGGTCGGCTTGCCCGATCCGTGGCCGGCGCGCGTTTCGATGCGGATCAGGTGCGGCTTCGGCCCGATATCGGCGTGCTGCAACTGGGCGGTATATTTGAAGCTGTGCCCCGGCACGACGCGGTCGTCGGTGTCGGCGGTGGTGACGAGGATCGCCGGATAGGCGGTGCCGCCCCGGATATTGTGATAGGGCGAATAGCCGAGCAGATTCCGGAAATCGCTCTCCCGCGACGGATAGCCATAGTCGTCGACCCAATAGCGCCCGGCGGTGAAGCGGTCGAAGCGCAGCATGTCCATCACGCCGACCGCGGGCAGCGCGGCGGCGAACAGGTCGGGGCGCTGGTTGGTGACGGCGCCGACGAGCAGACCGCCGTTCGACCCGCCCTCGATCGCCAGCTTGCCCTGGCCGGCGATCCCCTCTGCGATCAGATATTCGCCCGCGGCGATGAAATCGTCGAAGACATTCTGCTTGTTGGCGAGGCGGCCGGCGTCGTGCCACGCCTTCCCATATTCGCCGCCGCCGCGCAGGTTGGCGATCGCGAGCACACCGCCCTTGTCGACCCAGGCGAGCCGCGTCGGCGAAAAGGCAGGGGTCAGCGACACGTTGAAGCCGCCATAGCCGTACAGCAGGGTCGGCGAGCCCTGCGACCGGTCGATGCCCTTCTTCTGGATGACGAACATCGGCACCTCGGTGCCGTCCTTCGACTTGTAGAAGCGCTGCTCGACCGCGAACTGCTTCGGGTCGAAGGTGAGCTTCGGCGCCGCGAAGACGTCGGTCTTTCCGCTCACCGTGTCGAGCCGGTAGATGGTCGTCGGCTGGGCGAAGCTGGAAAAGGCGTAGAAGGTCTCTGGGTCGCCCGGCTTGCCGCCGAAGCCCGCCGCCGATCCGATCGCGGCCAGATTGATGTTCGCGACCGGCTTGCCGTCGAGCGCGACCATCCGCGCCTCGGACTTCGCGTCGCCGAGGTAGGAGAGGATCAGGCGGTCGCCGACGCGCGAGGCGCCGACCAGCGTCGCCTCCTGCTGCGGGACGATCTCGGTCAGGGCGCCGGGCTTGCGGATGTCGAGCGAGACGATGCGCTGGCGCGGCGCGTCCCTGTTGGTGACGAAGGTGAACCGCGGGCCCTGGTTGGTCACATATTCCCAATTGTTCGCGAAGTCGTCGACCAGCGCGATCGCCTTGCCGCCCTTCACCGGGTGGAGCGTCAGCGCATAGCGCTCGTCGGTCCCCTCCGACGAGACGACGAGCACATATTTGCCGTCGTCGGTGACGCGCGTGCTGTGGTTCAGCTTCGGCTGATCGGGGCTCGCGTGGATCAGCACATCGGCGCTTTGCGGCGTGCCGAGCTTGTGGAAATAGACGGCGTGATTTTCGTTGAGCGACTGGAACGCCTCGCCCGCCTGCGGTTCGGGGAAGCGTGAATAATAGAAACCGCTGCCGTCCTTCGCCCAGTCGAGCGACGAGAATTTGACCCAGCGGATCTCGTCGGGGGTGTCGGCGCCGGTCGCGACGTCCATGACGCGCACGATGCGCCAGTCGGTGCCGCCGTCCTGCACCGCATAGAGCAGATACCGGCCGTCCTCCGACGGTTCCCATTCGGCCAGTGCGGTCGCACCGTCCTTCGCCCAGCCGTTGGGGTCGATCAGGACGCGGCCTTCGCCCGCCAGTCCGTCGCGGACATGGAGCACCGCCTGCGGCTGGAGCCCGTCGTTGCGCGTATAGAAATAGCGGGTACCCGCCTTGCGCGGCAGGCCGAAGCGCTCGTAATTGTAGAGCTCGGTCATCCGCTTCGCGAAAATGTCGCGGCCGGGCAGCGTGTCGAGATAGGCGTCGGTGACCTTGTTCTGCGCCGCGACCCAGTCGGCGACCTTCGGCGCGACGCGGACGTCGTCTTCCAGCCAGCGATAGGGATCGGCGACGGTCACGCCGAACTGCGTGTCGGCGGTGCCGTCGCGTTCGGTCGCCGGATAGGCGAGCCCGCTTGCAGGCGCCGCCGCGTCGGTCGCCCCGGCCGCTCCCGGCGTCATGAGCAGGGCAACCAGCGCCAGCGGCGCGGACAGGCTTTTGCGGTGCATGGCAAGGCGATCCTCATCGTGTCGGGAAACAATCTTGCGTCCCTATGAAACCATCGGCCCATGGCGGGCAAGGGGAATCGGGTGGGATGCGAACCTGAAGCCTGATCACCTTGGACTCTGATGACATTAGATTGACCCCCTTCGTCATTGCGAGCGGAGCGAAGCAATCCAGAGCGGTTTGCGCCAACTCTGGATTGCCGCGTCGCTTCGCTCCTCGCAATGACGATTCCAACCCATGAAAAAGGGCGGCCGTCCCATGGACGCCGCCCTTGATCTTGTGTCACCGGAAAGGCGCGGCTTACGCGTCTTCCAGTTCCTCGTCGGTCATCACCGGACCCGAATCCTGGCCCTTGGCATCGACGTCGCGGTCGACGAATTCGATGATCGCGATCGGCGCCGCGTCCGAAGCGCGGATGCCCGCCTTGATGATGCGGGTGTAGCCGCCGTTGCGATCCTTGTAGCGTTCGGCGAGCACGTCGAACAGCTTGACGAGCTGCGTGTCGTCCATCAGCCGGCTCTGCGCGAGGCGGCGATTGGCGAGCCCGCCGCGCTTCGCGAGCGTGACCAGCTTCTCGATATAGGGGCGCAGTTCCTTCGCCTTGGCGACGGTCGTCGTGATCTGCTCGTGCTTGATCAGCGAGGCCGACATGTTGCGGAACATCGCGATGCGATGCGCGCTGGTGCGCTGAAGCTTCCGGCCACCCGATTTATGACGCATGTTCTTGTCCTTCGTTCGTTAAGGGCCCGTATGAGGTAGCCCAGACCAGGTCGATTAACGGGCCGACCCATTCCCGTTCCTCCCCCGCGGGGGGAGGGGGACCACCCGAAGGGTGGTGGAAGGGGCACAGGAGGTTTACGCAGCGCGTGCCCCTCCACCATGCTTCGCATGGTCCCCCTCCCCGTTTCGGGGAGGATGATTACCCCAGCAGCTCCTGTTCGAGCTTCTTGGCCATTTCCTCGATATTCTCCGGCGGCCAGCCGGGGATGTCCATGCCGAGGCGCAGACCCATCGACGAGAGCACTTCCTTGATCTCGTTGAGCGACTTGCGGCCGAAGTTCGGCGTG
>NZ_MEFH01000117.1:0-17986 GCF_001725095.1 Sphingopyxis sp. SCN 67-31
CGTCCTGCGCAAGTGCCGGCGTTGCCAAGACCGCGACTGCCGCGACGCTGGCGAGCAAAAATGTCCTGATCATCATAGCGAAACCCCCTGTTGGTTGGCTGATTCCCCTCAGAGAGCATCAAATGTATATACAGGTCAACAGGAATTTATCGAATCATATCAATTAGTTATTCCGCAGAATTTAGGCGCAGAACATGTGTTAAATACGCATCCGAATGCTCTACCCCTCATCGATTTTAAAATTTTTTTTCGGATAGAGATCCGTTCGCGCAAGGAGCGAGGCGAAGCCGCTCCCAGCTTCCTCACGAAATGACAAGACAAGCCGGCCGACGCAGCGCGATGCAGCAGTCGCAAGACTGCTCAACGCGCAAATATCTGTTCCAGCAAAGCGCGCGAGCGGTTGGGCTCCGCCGAAAAGCGCGGGCCTTGCATCGTCGGGTCCCACCCAATCCATCCGGAGCGGTCAGGCGGTGAAAACCATCGCTTTCCCGTCCGCGCCGAATGCCATCACGTCGAATGCGTCCACGCTTCCATCCGGCATTTCCATTCCCGGCGAACCGCGCGGCATGCCGGGTACGGCGAGACCGCGAAGGTCGCGTGGCCGGTCGTCGAGGAGTCTGGCGACATGCCGCATTGGTACATGTCCCTCGATCGCGTAGCCGCCGACTATGGCGGTGTGGCAGGACGCCATTTGCCGGGGGACACCATATCGCGCCTTCACGGCAGCCATGTCGGCGCGGTTCTCCACGGTTACGGCATAGCCCTCGGCACGGGCGATCTCTGCCCAGGCCTCGCAGCAGCCGCATTCGGGGTCGCGATAGACGAGCATGGTTTCGGCGCTCGTCGTCCCGGCAAGCGGCTCGCTCGCCGGCCGCCTGTTCCCGCGGTCAGCAGCCGAACCCGAGGACGAATTGCATGCCGCAAGCGCCATTCCGGATCCGGCCGCAACCAGGCCGAGAAGATGGCGGCGGGTCATCGAACCTTTCATGTCATTTCTCCAAAAACATGGCTTCCATCCCGCATGTCACCTAGAACCAGGCCCGCGCCCCCATCACGAAGCTGAAACTGCTCGCGTCCTCGCCTGCAGCACGGGCGAAACGCGCCGTGTCGCCGACCTTGCGCGCCCATTCGATGCCGACATAGGGCGCGAACTCCTTCACAACCTCGTAGCGCAAGCGAAGCCCCAGCTCGAGATCGGAGAGACCCGAGCCGGTTCCGGTTTCGGGGACATTTTGAAGGGCAAAATTAAACTCGGCCATCGGCTGCAGGATCAGCTTCTGAGTAATGCGCTGGTCGTAATAGCCCGCGAGGCGGCCAAGAAGATCGCCCTTGTTCGAAAGGAACAGCGCACCCTCGACCTCGAACCAATATGGGGCGAGTCCCTCGAAACCGATCGTCGCATAGGTGCGGTCGGGGCCAGGTCCAAGATCCTGCCTGATCCCGGCCTGTGCGTTGAAATAGGGGCCGATGGCCCGGCTATAGAGCCCCTGCACCTCGGCGGTTTCGACTCCCTCGCCGAACACGCCCTCGCCTTCGCTCTTGAGCGTCAGCCGGTTGATATCGCCACCATACCAGGCCTCTCCGTCCCAGCGAAAACCGTCCCGGCCCTTGCGCGCCTGATATTCAGCGAGGTTGAAGCTGATGAAAGCGAGGGTTTGCCCGCCGTTTTCCTCCATCATGGCATGCCGGGACCGTTCCATTTCGGCTTTCGGGTAGATGCGGTCGGCATACCAGTCGCCTGGGGGCGCCGGGGCGACGGCATCGCCCGGCGGCAAGTCCGTTCCGCTCGCGCCGTCCATCCCCGGCATCGCCTCCATTCCGGGCATATTTTCCATCCCGGCCATTGTATCGCCGGTGTCGGCCTTCGGGGTACAATGACCCATCGCGGCATGTTCTGGTGGGCAGGTCGGGGCTTCGGGTGCCATGTCCATGCCTTGCATGCTGTCATGGTCCATCGGCACTTCAACCGGCACATCGGGCGCAGGAGCGGCAGCGGGTTTCGAACCGTGCATCGAATGGTCCATCGACTGCGCAGCAGCCGGAACGGCGAAAGCAAGCGGAGCGATTCCCGACAGAAGAAGCGCGATCCGGGTCATTGCGCTTCCTCCTTCGGACGGACGCTGACAACACGCATCATCCCCGCGTGCATGTGATAGAGAAGGTGGCAGTGGAACGCCCAGTCGCCGGGCGCGTCGGCGGTCAGATCGAAGCTCGCGATCCCGCCCGGCTGGACGAGCACCGTATGCTTGCGCGGCGCATGATCGCCTTTCCCCGTGACCAGTTCGAAAAAATGGCCATGCAGATGGATTGGGTGGCTCATCATCGAATCGTTGATAAGATTGATCCGCACCCGCTCGCCCTCGATGAACGGGATCGGTTCGTGATAGTCGGACATCTTGATACCGTCGAACGACCACATGAAACGCTCCATGTTGCCGGTGAGGTGAATGTCGAGCGAGCGCGACGCGGCGCGCACATCGGGGTTGCGCTCGAGCGCGACAAGATCATGGTATGTCAGAACCCGGTGACCGACATCCTCGAGCCCCTGACCCGGCTCGCCCATGCGATCCATCGGCATCGGCGAGATGGTCTGGACGCTCGGGTCGCGCTTGACCTGCGGCGCGACACTGAAATCACGCATGCTGTGCTGCATGCCGCCAGAGCTATGATCCATGCCCGCCATCGCGCCGCCTTCGCCGGCGGGGGTGCAATGGCCCATCTTGGCATGTTCGGGAGGGCAGGACGGGTCGCTCGCGGGCATCGGCATGACGCCCATGTCGCCGCCGCCATGGTCCATCCCCGCCATCGAACCGCCCGACATGTCCATGTCGCCCATGCCCATATCCTTCATCGTCGCGAGCGGACGTTCGCGAAGCGGCGGCACTTCGGCGACCATCCCGGCTCGCGGCGCCAGCGTCGCCCGCCCCATGCCCGACCGGTCATTGGCCTCGGCGACCAGCGTGTAGGCGCGATCCTCGACCGGGGTCACGATGACATCATAGGTTTCGGCCACACCGATCTGGAATTCGTCGATCGCGACCGGGACGACATTCAATCCATCGGCCTGCACGACGGTCATCGAAAGGCCGGGAATGCGGACGTTGAAGATCGACATGGCCGAGGCGTTGATGATCCGCAGCCGCACGCGTTCGCCGGGATTGAACAGCGCGGTCCAATTATCCTTCGGACCATGGCCGTTGACGAGATAGGTATAGGTCGATCCGGTCACGTCGGCGATGTCGGTTGGATCCATGCGCATCTTGCCCCAGTCGATGCGCTCCGCGAGCGGCTGGTCCTTGCCAGCGAGGAGGCCGGCAAGCGTCTGGCGTTGCATGTTGAAATGGCCGGGATCGACCTTGAGCTTGTGGAAAATCGCCTCGGGCGAGAGCTGGCTGTGATCCGAAAGGACCACGACATGTTCGCGGTCATAGCCGATAGGGTCGGGTTCGGCGGGATCGATGACGATCGGCCCGTAATGGCCAAGCTGTTCCTGAAGCCCCGAGTGGCTGTGATACCAGTAGGTGCCCGACTGGACGACCGGGAATTCGTAAACAAAGGTCGAGCGCGGCTTGATGCCCGGAAAGCTGATGCCGGGGACACCGTCCATCTGGAAGGGCAGGATTATGCCGTGCCAGTGGATCGAGCTGTCCTCGTCGAGATCATTGACGACGGTAAGGCGCGCGGTCTGCCCTTCCTTGAGCCGCACGAGCGGCGCAGGCACCGTGCCGTTGATCCCTATTGCGCGGCTTAATTTTCCGTCGATTCGCATCGTCTGGCGCGCGATGCGCAGCGTAATATCGTTGCCGGATACGGTAGGAACAGGAGCGGTAGCGCCCGAAGACACCGGCTGGGCCCAAGCGGGGAACCATGCGGCCATTGCCGCGGCGGCGCCTCCGCCCAAAGCTCCACTGACGAAACGACGCCTTTCCATCTGCATATTCTTTCCGACCGTTATTGACTCTTCCTATAGCCATACGCGGCCGAGACGGCCGTCCCTCAACAAAAATGCTCTTGATAGATAGCTACCACGCGAAACGAACAGCCCATGGGTCAATCCTGCACGTTCATGTTCCTGCGAGCAATTCCCTGAGCTTCGTCCGCGCGCGATAGAGGCGGGTCTCAACCGTCTTCTCGCTCACCTGCAAGATGGCGGCGGTCTCGGCCTGGCTGACCTCATCGACGCCGCGCAGTATCAGAACCTCGCGCAAATTATTCGGCAATTGATCGATTGCCTGGCGCACTCGCGCAATCTCAAGTTTGTCGGTCACCGCGGCGTCGGGCGCAGGGCTATCGCTAGCCACATGATGGGCGCTCTGGAGCGGAAGCGCGCGGGAAAAAAAGGCCCGCACCTTGCGCCGGCGCGCCCAGTCGCGACATTTGTTGAGCGCGATCCGGGCAATCCACGCGCGGAAGGGGCGATCGCCATCGAAGCGGCCGAGCGCCGCCAGACCCGATATGAACGTCTCCTGCGTCAAATCCAGCGCCTCATCGGCATCGCCGATCTGCTTGACGATCAGTCGGTAGACACCAGCCTTGTAGCGGCGCAGAAATTCGCGACAAACTTCGTCGCCGCGGGTGTCGGCAAGCGCCGCCAGTTCCTGATCGCTACATTGCGTCAGGTCGATATTCACCGCGCGTCGGCGGTCAGCGCCTTGACCACGCTCTTGTCGAACATTTCCGCCTGGGCGGGGGTCAGCACCCCTCGCATCGCGAATAAATGCCGGAGCGTTTCCTTTTGCAGATCGCCCATCACCCGGTGCGTTTCGTCGATCGCCTCGGTGACGCGCGGCCCATAGCCATGTTCGGCCTCGATCGCCTGCGCAAGCCGCACATTAGCGCCCCGCATCTCGAGCTCGAGCGCCCTGCGGCGCACCGTGAAGTCGGTTTCGATCTTATCCAGCTTCGCCTTCTGCGCCGCCGTCAGATCGAGATCGCCGTGAAGAAGCGCGTGCAATTCCGTTTCACTCGCCTTCGGCGCGTCGGATACGGCGCGGCCCACAAAGACACCCGCAATTGCCGCGGCGAATGCGATGAGTCCCACAAGGATGAGGCGGCGTGATGCCATCCTATTGCGTGTCCAGCAGGCTCGAGGGGGCCAGAGCGCTCGACGGGCCAAAGGGGCTGAGCGGGCTTGCCGCGACCGCCGGCTGCGATACCGCACTTCCCGCAACCATTCCGCCGCCGAGCGAGACAAAAGCGGCAAGTGCCATGATGCGGCGCATCGCCACCGCTTCGCGGCGACGGATTCGGAGCGCGCCCATGACGCGGTCGTCGAGCGCATCGAGCGCAGCGGGCAAGTCGACCCGTTTCAAAATGCGAAGTTCCTCATCCATGGATCGTCTCTTCCAGCTGTTCCGTAATCCTAAATACGCGCCGAAGCGCGCCATCCCTCACATCGCGATCATGGCACAATATTTGAGGGCCATGCCAATATCCTGCGTATTAGCAGGACAGACACGCAATTGGAGGTGTTTCATGTTCAAATCGCTTCTCCCCTCGGCTGCCGCCGCTTTTGCCCTCTTGCTTATGCCGGCCGCCGCCAACGCGCACACAAAGCTCGTCGGCTCGACGCCGGCCGCCAATTCGACCGTTGCCAAAGTGACGTCGGTCAATTTGCAGTTCAACGAGAAGGTGATCGCCTCGACGCTCAAGACCGAACTGGTCATGACCGGAATGCCCGGCATGGCCAATCACGCGCCGATGAAGGTGCCTTACTCGTCGATGATGGGCAAGGACGGCAAGTCGGCGATGCTGATGCTCAAGCGGCCGCTCTCGCCCGGAACCTACAAGGTCAGCTGGTCGGCCGCGGGCGCCGACACGCATCGTATGGGCAGCGAATTCAGCTTCACCGTCAAGTAAGGCGGTGAGCGACCCCCTATTGATCGGCATCAGGTTCGCGCTCTACGCGGACCTGATGCTCATCGCCGGCCTCGCGACGTTCCCGCTCTATGCGCTGACCCGAAGCGAACGCCTTGCGCCGCAGTCGATGATGGCCGCGATCTGGCGCGCTGAGCGATGGCTCTGCACCGCCGGACTGCTTCTCTCCATCTTGGGAATGGGCGTGCTCGCGGCTTCGATGCAGGGCGTAAGCCTATTATCGCTGGAACTCCAGCCTTTCTGGGACCTTGTACGCGAGACCGACGTCGGGACAGCCTGGGTCTACCGGAGCGCAGCGCTGCTGCTCGCGCTGGCAGTCCCGATCTGGATGGTCCGCTGGCCGACAACTTCGGCCGCCGTACTCGCGGCCGCAGGCTCGGTGGCCGTCGCGAGTCTGGTCTGGTCCGGCCACGCCGGCGCGACCGAAGGTGCCGTAGGCACCGTGCACCGGATCAGCGACATCTTGCACCTGATCGCAGCCGCCGTCTGGATCGGCGCGATCGGCGCCTTCCTGATCCTGATCTCACCGCGCCATGTCCGCGAATGGCCGGGCGGACTCCAAATTGCGGTGCGGAGCCTCGATCAATTCTCGCGCGTCGGCACGATCTGCGTCCTCGTCATCGCCGCCACCGGCCTCATCAATAGCCAGATGATCGTCGGCGCCGAGAATCTCGGCCGGTCTCTCGCGTCGCCCTATGGACAATTGCTCCTTGCCAAGCTCGCGCTGTTTGGACTGATGCTTGCGCTCGCGGCCGCCAATCGCTGGCGACTGACGCCTGCGCTCGCGGTGGCGGCTGCAGGCGACGATGCAGAAAGCGTCGATTCCGATCCAGATGCAGCGCTCGCGGCCATGCGCAGGAGCCTGATCATCGAAGCGTCGGCCGCGCTCGCCATACTCGCGCTGGTTGCCTGGTTCGGGACGCTCGAACCCTTCGTCGCCGCCGATCCGGTTTGACGCTCAGCACCGCCTCTTGGTCCGGCTCGATCATGCTCGGGACCGGCTGGGCATTGATCGATGCGCGCATCGGGACCAGCCGTCCCCATAGCCATGTGGCGCATCAGATCAGCCTCGCCGTCGAACGCGACCTCGAAATTTCCGGCGACGCCGACATGATAGTCCCTGCCGGACACGCCGTTGCCATAGCATCGCAAGTCCGGCACTGCCTGGGGCCGCCGGGCGCCCTCGTGCGGTCATTTTATCTCGACCCGCTTTTTCGTGCCGGCACCGGGCTGTCCGTCGGATCGATGCCGATCCTGTTGACGCCGGGTGAGTTGGCCGGCCTCGACGGGAAAGCAAGCGGCGCGGACGCGAAGCGCTGGGCGTCCGGCTATCTCGATCGGTCGCGGGCGCATCCGGTGGATGCACGCCTGTCCGAGGCGCTCGCGGCCCCTGATGATTTGTCGAGTGCCCGCGCCCTGGCCGACGTTGCCTGCCTCTCACCCTCGCGCCTGCGCGAAATCGTCAACCGCGACTTCGGCGTGCCTCCGGCCAAATTGCTGCAATGGCTCCAGCTTCAGCGCGCAGTGCGGACGCTGGTCGGCGGCGGAGGTCTCGCCGACGCCGCGGCGGCGGGAGGCTTTGCCGATCAGTCACACTTCACGCGCCGCTGCGCCCAATGGCTCGGAGTGACGCCTTCGGCTGGCCTCAGCGCCTTCGCTTTCGAAATCGTGCCCTGAGCGGCATGCGCCTGGCTCCGGCGAAACATTCAAGACGGGCGCGCCAGCTCGCCCCTAAACGTCTCGTCGAGACCCGCGCGTGGCCGCAATCCAGCGGCAAGCCAAAGCGTCGAAAGGAGACGGCCATGCCCGACCCGATACCCGAGGCGCGTTCCTACACGCCAGCGGCAGGATATCACTTCCTGACGCCCTTTTATGATTTCGGCGTCGCGGTGACTACGCGCGAGCGCGTGTGGCGCGACCGTCTCGTTCACCATATGGCGCTCGCCGAAGGAGAGGTCATTCTCGACATCGGTTCGGGTACGGGCAATCTCGCGCTGGCGATCGCCCGCCATAGCCCGGGCGTCCGCTATCTTGGCATCGACCCCGACGAAGTAGCAACGCGAATTGCCCAAACCAAGACCGCGCAGATTGTTCCACCGCCGGAGTTTCGTGTTGGCTTTTTCGGGGCTTCGGCGATCGATGACTGGCCTTCGCCCGCCAAGATAGCGCTTTGCCTCGTTCTTCATCAGGTCGGGCTTGAGGAAAAAGCACGCCTGCTTCGCGAGGCCTGGCAGGTGCTCGCACCCGGCGGCAAACTCTATGTCGCGGACTATGGGGAACAGCGCAGCCGCCTCATGCGGTTGCTGTTCCGCCTGACGATCCAGCAGCTCGATGGCGTCCAAGACACCCAACCCAATGCCGATGGATTGCTACCGGTGCTGATGAGAGAGGCCGGCTTTCGCGATGTTCGCGAACCTGAGACGTTTCGCACGCCAACCGGTGCGATCGCGATCATCGAGGCCAACAAACCCCGGATCTGATTGCACAGGGCAAAGAAAATCCGAGGGATAACCGCTCTTCTTGCGTATCGATAGGAGCGGCTTCATTCTGGAACCGTCAGGGAAAGCCGCCTACGGCGAACACGGCCGGCGGCGTTCGGACGCCCCGCCACCAAGCGGGCATCCTACATGTACAGGAGCGGCGACGATGCACGATCATCAGGGCGCGGAAAAAGGCAGAGGGAGCACCACCGATCCGGTCTGCGGCATGACGGTCGATCCGGCCACCACGCCGCACAAGGCGACGCACGGCGGCAACCATCATCATTTTTGCAGCGCGGGCTGCCTCGCCAAATTCGAGGCCGATCCCGATCTTTACGCCGCAAAAAGCGAGCCGACCGCAGCCGACGCACCCGAGGGGGCCATCTGGACCTGCCCGATGCATCCCGAGATCCAACGCCCCGGCCCTGGAAGCTGCCCGATCTGCGGCATGGCACTCGAGCCCGTCATGCCAACCGCGTCGGACGGCCCCAGCGAAGAATATCACGACATGCGGCGTCGCTTCTGGGTCGGCCTCCTTCTCGCCCTTCCAGTCTTTGCACTTGAGATGGGCGGCCATGCCCTTCCAGTCTTTGCACTTGAGATGGGCGGCCATTTGACGGGCCTCCACGAGGTCGTCGGCCGCCAGACGAGCAACTTGATCCAGATGTTGCTCGCGACCCCCGTCGTTTTATGGGCTGGCTGGCCCTTCTTCGAGCGCGCCTGGCTCTCGATCCGCAACAAGAGCCTCAACATGTTCACCCTCATTGCGATGGGAACGGGCGTTGCCTGGGGCTACAGCATGATCGCGGCGATTGTCCCGCAAATCTTCCCGGCAGCCTTCCGCGCCGCCGACGGCTCGGTCGCGGTCTATTTCGAGGCCGCCGCGGTAATCACGGTGCTGGTGCTGCTCGGGCAGGTGCTCGAACTCAGGGCCCGCGAGACGACGAGCGGCGCAATCCGCGCGCTACTTGACCTGACGCCGAAGCTCGCCCGGCGCGTCCGCGCTGACGGGAGCGACGAAGAGGTCGCGCTCGAGGAGGTCGCGGTCGGCGACATGCTGCGCATCCGTCCGGGCGAAAAAGTCCCCGTCGATGGCATCGTCGCAGAAGGCCGCGGAACGGTGGACGAATCGATGGTCACGGGCGAGTCGATGCCGGTGACCAAGGAGGCCGGCGCGGCGCTGATCGGCGGGACGATCAACCAGACCGGCGGCCTGCTCATGCGCAGCGAGAAGGTCGGGCGCGATACGATGCTCGCGCGGATCGTACAGATGGTCGCCGACGCGCAGCGCAGCCGGGCGCCGATCCAGCGTCTTGCCGATACCGTTTCGGGCTGGTTCGTACCCGGCGTCATAGTGGTCGCCATTGTCGCTTTCATTGTCTGGTCGCTTCTCGGCCCCGCGCCTGCCATGGCCTATGGCCTTATCGCCGCCGTCTCGGTGCTCATCATCGCCTGCCCCTGCGCGCTCGGCCTCGCTACGCCGATGTCGATCATGGTCGGCGTGGGTCGCGGCGCCGAAGCCGGCGTGCTGATCAAGAATGCCGAGGCGCTTGAACGGATGGAGAAGGTCGACACGCTCGTCGTCGACAAGACCGGGACGCTGACCGAAGGCAGACCCTCGGTCGTCGCGATCGAAGTCGCCGACGGCTTCGAGGAGCAGGATGTGCTGCGGATCGCCGCGAGCCTCGAGCGCAGCAGCGAACATCCATTGGCGGCCGCGATCGTCAGGGCGGCCGAAGACCGCGGCCTCGCGCTGGTGGAGCCATCGGGGGTCGACCAGCCGGTCGGCAAGGGCATCGTCGGGGCGGTCGACGACAAGGCGATCGTCCTTGGCAATGCGAGCTTTCTCGAAGAATATGACGTCGATCTGGGCGCACTCGCCGCGGCGGCCGACCGCCTTCGCACTGACGGCGCGACGGCGATCTACATCGCGGTCAACGGCAAGGCGGCCGGCGTCATCGCTATCGCAGATCCGGTCAAGGAGACGACGAGCGACGCACTCGCGGCGCTGCGCGAAGCCGGAATCAAGGTCATCATGCTCACCGGCGACAATCGCGTCACCGCCGAGGCGATCGCACGGCGGCTCGGCATCGACAATGTCGAGGCCGACGTCCTCCCCGACCAGAAGAGCGCCGTCGTCCAGCGGCTGCGCGAAGAGGGCGGGATCGTCGCCATGGCCGGCGACGGGGTCAACGACGCCCCCGCGCTTGCCGCCGCCGATGTCGGCATCGCCATGGGTTCGGGAACCGACGTCGCCATCGAAAGCGCGGGCGTCACACTATTGCGCGGCGACCTCCTCGGCATCGTGCGGGCGCGGCATCTCAGCCATGCGACAATGGCGAATATCCGCCAGAATCTCTTCTTCGCCTTCGCCTATAATGCCGCGGGCATTCCGGTGGCGGCGGGCGTGCTTTACCCGATCTTCGGGCTGCTCCTGTCGCCGATCATCGCCGCCGCGGCGATGGCGCTCTCGTCGGTGAGCGTGATCGCCAATTCGCTGCGGCTGCGGTTCGTGAAAATCTGATCGAAGCGTCGCCGCGCCGTTCGGCGGCGGGTATTGAGAAAGGGAGAATGGGGATGAGAGGTTTCATTGCAGCGGCGATCGGACTGGCGCTGGCCATGGCGATTCCCGCCCAAGCGGCCGCAACCCCGGATTATCAGGCGGCCGCCGCGACGCTGGCGCAATATAAGCAGGCGATCGAGAGCCGCGACCTGTCGGGCGTCGAAGCCCTGTTCGCGCCCGACGCCCAGATCTTCGAGTCGGGCGGCGTCGAAGGAAATTTCGCCCATTATCGCGACCATCATCTCGCGCCCGAGCTCAAGGCGTTCAGGTCCTTCGCCTTCAAGGACTATAAGGTTTCGGTGCGGGGCGAAGGCGAGGTTGCGATCGCCACCGAGACCTATTCCTACACGATCATACTCGCGAGCGGCGAAACGGTCGAACGTGATGGCGTTGCGACGAGCGTGCTTAAGTGGACGGACGGCAAATGGCGGATCATCAGCCTGCACAGTTCTTCGCGCAAGCCGAAGGCCTGATGGCGGCGGGCGGGGCAAGGATTATCTGGCCCGGGTGTAACCGCGGAGGGGCTGCTCACGAACAACGCAGCAGTCCAGGCGCCGCAATTTCAGTTTGACGCCAGGAGTGACAAGGAACATGCTTCGACCGTGAAACGTTGGCTTTCTCTGCTGCTTCTCTTCGGAGCTGTGCTGGGCCTTCTCGGCCAGGAAGCCGCGTTTGCGTCTGCTCCGGCAATCCCGATGTCCGATACGACAACCGCGGCGACGTCGATGAGCGACGAGTGCGCCGAAATGATGGGAATGGACAAATCCGAGGGCGACGCGCCCTGCAAGGGTCTGACGTTCGATTGCATTGCCAAGATGGGTTGCGCGCTCCCGCCCCTCGTCATTTCGTCGCCCATGCTGATCGTGGCGGCGACTCACATGACAGGGCTGCTCGACCCGCTACCGATCCAGCCGCTGGATGGCCGGACATTCGGGCCCGAACCCAATCCACCGCTAATTCTCGGCTGAATTGCACGATGCCCGCCGACCCGTTTCGGCGCTCATTTTCTTGCTTTCTCAACCGAGGAATTCAACATGAAACCGCTTTTTGCCGTTGCCGCGCTCGCGGCAGCGACGCTTGCCGCTCCCGTTTTTGCCCAAGTGCAATCGGGCGGCCGTTATGAATGGCAGACCCGCCAGGTTCCGGGACCGAACAAGTCCAATGCCACGTCGCGAGTCCGCGTCTGGGTGAAGGACAAACCGGCGCAAATGGCCGAGTGCGATTGCGACATGATGAAGGCCGATCCGGCCGGTTGCATGAAGAAAATGTCCCGCGGCTCCATGCCACACCCCGGCGCGTAAAGCTCTCCGCCCTCGGCACAGAGGCGTCGGGGGCGGTCTTGTCCGGTCCACAAAAGGGGACATCATGCGCAATTTTTTTGCGGCGACCATGCTGATCGCGCTGCCCGCGACGCTTCATGCCGAGCCGTTGACACTCGACGCCGCGCTGCGGCTGGCCGAAACCCAGGCGCCCGAACTGCGCGGACGCGAAGCGGGGATCGACGCCGCCGAGTCGGCGGCGATCGCGGCCGACCGGTTGCCCGATCCCAAACTCGATCTGGCCATCAAGGATTTCCCGGTCACCGGCCCCGACGCGGGCCGCCTCAACCGCGACAATTTCACGATGCAGGTGATCGGTATCAGCCAGGAATTCACCCATCCCGCCAAGCGCCGGGCGCGTGCGACGCGCGCGCTGGCCGAAATCGGGATCGCGCGCGCCGACGAAGCGGTCGCGGCGCAGGACGTCCGGCTGGCGACGGCGCTCGCCTGGATCGACCTTTTCTATGCCAAGAAACGGCTCAAGAAGCTCGAATTGCTCGATGCCGAGCTCGACGATTTGCAGGCGACGGTGACCGCGCGGTTGGCCAGCGGCGCGGCGCGGCCGGCGCAGGCGCTCGAACCCGAACAGCTCCGCGCCGAGATTCAGGATCGCCGCAGCGGGCTCGCCGCCGAGGTTGCGCGCGCCCGCGCGCAGCTCGCGCGCTTCACCGGCGACGCCGCCGCCGACACGGCAGGCGCGCCGCCGCCGCCGGTCGTCGATGAAAGCGCGCTGCGCTCCGGAATCGACGCGCTGCCGCGGCTGCGCGCGCTCGATGCGCGCGCGCTGGCGGCCGATGCCGAAACCGGGCTCGCACGCGCCGACAAGCGGCCCGACTGGAACGTCTCGGCGGCCTATGGGCGGCGCGAGCCCAATTATGGCGACCTCGTCACGCTCGGCGTCACCATCGACTTGCCGCTCTTCGCCAAGAAGCGGCAGGACCCGAAGATCTCCGCGCGGGCGAGCGAGGCGACGCGCGCGCGGCTCGATCGCGAAGCGGCAAAGCGCGACATCGCCGCGGCCCTCGACGCCGATCTCGCCGATCATCACATGCATCACGAACAGCTCGGCAATGCGCAGTCGCGGCTGGTGCCACTGGCGAAGAAGCGCGCCGAGCTTGACCTCGCCAGCTACGCCGCCGGCCAGCTCGACCTCGGGACCGCATTGCTCTCGACGCTCGCGCTGGCCGAAGCCGAAGTGGATGTACTGGCGCGCGAGGCCGAGGTCGCGCGCGACGCGATCCGGATCAATTATATCTATGGGGAGACAGGGCGATGACCGAAGCGACGACAGCGGTGCGGTGGCGCGCCGGGATTTTGGCCGCGGTGCTGATCGCGGGCGGCGGCGGTTACTGGATCGGGCAGCGCGGCGCGGACGACGTGCCGACGGGCGCCACAAGCGATGGGCGCAAGATCCTCTATTATTACGACCCGATGTTCCCGAACCAGAAGTTCGACAAGCCGGGCAAGTCGCCCTTCATGGATATGGAGCTGGAACCCAAATATGCCGACGAAGGCGGCGGGGCCGACGCCGCGCCGGGCTTTTCGATCGATCCGTCGGCGATGCAAAATCTCGGAATGCGCGTCGTCGCCGCCGAGATGGGCAGCCTCGCGGCGACCTTCGACGTCACCGGCGCGGTCGATTTCAACGAACGCGACGTCGCGATCGTCCAGGCGCGTTCGGACGGCTTTGTCGAGCGCGTCTATCGGCTGGCCCCGGGCGACGTCATCGGCGCCGGGACGCCGATCGCCGATGTTCAGTCGCCCGATTGGGGCGGCGCGCAGACCGAATATCTGAGCGTCAAGAAGCTCGGCCGGCCCGAGCTGACAGCGGCGGCGCGGCAGCGGCTGCGTCTGATCGGCATGTCCGACGCCGTTATCAACCGGGTCGATCGGACCGGGCGGACAAGCGGAACCGTTACGATCAGTTCGCCGATCGGCGGCGTCGTGCAGAGCCTCAGCGCGCGGGCGGGCGTTACGCTGGCGCAGGGCCAGACGCTCGCCGAAATCTCGGGGCTGGCCACCGTCTGGCTAAACGCCTCCTTGCCCGAGGCTCAGGCCGGGGCGGTGCGCGTCGGCCAGCGCGCGGTTGCGACGCTCACCGCCTTTCCCGGCGAAACATTTGGCGGGCGCGTCATCGCGATCCTGCCGACGACGCAGGTCGACAGCCGGACGCTGACCGTGCGCATCGAACTCGCCAATCGCGGCGGCCGGCTGCGCCCGGGCATGTTCGCCAATGTCACGCTCGGCGGCAACGCCAAACCCGCGCTGCTGGTGCCGAGCGAGGCGGTCATCCGCACCGGCACGCGCAGCATCGTCATGCTGGCGACGGGCGACGGGCGCTATCATCCCGCCGAAGTGCAAACAGGGCGCGAGGGCGGCGGCCAGACCGAAATCCTGCAGGGGCTGGCGGTGGGCGAGAGGGTCGTCGCATCGGGCCAGTTCCTGCTCGATTCCGAGGCGAGCCTGACCGGCATCGCCGTCCGCCCGCTCGGTGACGCGAAATGATCGAGCGGATCATTCGCGCCTCGGTCGCGGCACGCGGACTGGTCGTTGCCGCGGCACTGATCCTGACCCTCGTCGGTGTCGCCGCAGTGCGGACGACCCCAGTCGATGCGATTCCCGATCTGTCGGACGTTCAGGTCATCATCCGCACCACCTATCCGGGGCAGGCGCCGCGGATCGTCGAGGATCAGGTGACCTATCCGATCAGTTCGACGATGCTGTCGGTGCCGGGCGCGCGCGTCGTGCGCGGCTATAGCTTTGTCGGCGACAGTTTCGTCTATGTGCTGTTCGACGACGACACCGACCTGTATTGGGCGCGCAGCCGGGTGCTCGAATATCTGAGCCAGGTGCAGGGAAAATTGCCCGACGGCGCGACCGCGTCGATCGGACCCGATGCGACCGGCGTCGGCTGGATCTATGAATATGCGCTGGTCGACAAAAACGGACGGCATGATCTGGCCGAACTGCGCTCGATCCAGGACTGGTTCCTGCGTTACGAATTGAAAGCCGTCCCCGACGTCGCCGAGGTCGCGACCATCGGCGGGATGGTCAAACAATATCAGATCATCCTCGATCCCCAAAAACTGGCATCCTATGGCGTCACCGTGCGCGAAGTCAGCGACGCCCTGACCGCCGCCAATCAGGAAACCGGCGGCGCGACGGTCGAACTGGCCGAGGCCGAATATATAGTTCGCGCCAGCGGCTATCTGAAGACCCTCGACGATTTCCGCGCCGTGTCGATCCGCACCGCCGCGGGCGGAGTCCCGGTGACGGTGGGCGACATTGCGACGGTGCAAATCGGTCCCGAGATGCGGCGCGGAATCGCTGAACTTGATGGCGAAGGCGAAGTCACCGGCGGGGTGATCGTCATGCGGCAAGGCAAGAACGCCCGCGAGGTGATCGAGAATGTCCGGGCCAAGCTGAATTCGCTAAAGGCCAGCCTTCCGCCGGGGGTGGAGATCGTCACCACCTATGACCGCTCGGGGCTGATCGACCGCGCGGTCGATAATCTGACCTCGAAGCTCGTCGAGGAATTCATCGTCGTGGCGATCGTCTGTGCGCTGTTCCTGTGGCACGCGCGATCGGCCCTGGTGGCGATTCTGACGCTGCCGCTCGGCATCCTCATCGCCTTCATCGCGATGCGCGCACAAGGCCTGAACGCCAATATATTGTCGCTCGGCGGCATCGCGATCGCGATCGGAGCGATGGTCGATGCAGCGGTCGTGATGATCGAAAATGCGCACAAGCATATCGAACGCTGGGCGCACGAGAATCCCGACCGGAAATTGGAAGGGACCGAACGCTGGCGCGCGATCACCGGCGCGGCAGCCGAGGTCGGCCCGGCACTGTTCCTCAGCCTGCTCATCATCACTTTTTCCTTCATCCCGATTTTCGCGCTTCAGGGACAGGAGGGTCGGCTGTTCGCGCCGCTCGCCTTCACCAAAACCTATGCGATGGCGGCGGCGGCCCTGCTTTCGATCACGCTCGTCCCGGTGCTGATGGGCTGGCTCATTCGCGGCAAGATTCCCGGCGAGAATGCCAATCCGATCAATCGCTGGCTGACCCGCCTCTACCGCCCCGGGCTCGATTGGGTGCTCGCGCGTCCGAAACAGGCGTTGTTCATCGCCCTACTGGTCTTTGCGACCAGCCTGTGGCCGATGGCGCGGCTTGGCGGCGAGTTCATGCCGCAAATGAACGAAGGCGACCTCCTCTATATGCCCTCGGCGCTGCCCGGGCTTTCGGTGGCCGAAGCGGGCAAATTGCTCCAGCAGACCGACCGTCTGATCAAGACGGTCCCCGAGGTTAGCCGTGTGTTCGGCAAGGCGGGGCGCGCCGACACCGCGACCGATCCGGCGCCGATCGAAATGTTCGAAACGACGATCCAGTTCAAACCCAAGAGCGAATGGCGCGCGGGGATGACACCGGAAAAACTGATCGAGGAACTCGACGCGCGGGTGCGCGTGCCGGGGCTCGCCAATTTCTGGGTGCCGCCGATCCGCAACCGGATCGATATGCTGGCGACGGGGATCAAAAGCCCGATCGGGATCAAGGTCGCGGGATCCGACCTCAAGGCCATCGACGCCAGCGCCAAGCGGATCGAGGATGTCGTCAAGACGGTGCCCGGCGTCGCATCGGCGCTCGCCGAACGGCTCACCGGCGGGCGCTACATCGATGTCCAGATCGATCGCGGTGCAGCGGCGCGCTATGGAATGAACATCGCCGATGTTCAAGCCATCGTATCGGGCGCGATTGGCGGCGCGACGATCGGGCAGACGGTCGAGGGGCTGGCGCGCTATCCGATCAGCGTGCGCTACCCGCGCGAAATCCGCGACAGCCTCGATGAAATCATCAACCTGCCGGTGCTGACCCCGACGCGCCAGCAGATCACGCTCGGCACCGTCGCCGAAGTGCGGATCAGCGACGGTCCGCCGATGCTGCGCAGCGAGAATGGCCGCCCGGTGACCTGGATTTACGTCGATGGCCGCGGGCGCGATTTGCAAACGCTGGTCGCCGACATCCAGGCGGCGATCGCGCGCGAGGTCAAGCTGCCGCCGGGGGTCAGCGTCTCCTACACCGGCCAGTTCGAATTTCTGGTGCGCGCGACCGAGCGGATGAAGATAGTCGTCCCGGTGACGCTCGCGATCATCTTCGGGCTGCTCTATCTGACCTTCCGGCGGCTCGACGAGGCGTTGCTCATCATGGGGACCCTGCCGTTCGCGCTCACCGGCGGGTTGTGGCTGCTCTATCTGCTCGGCTACAACCAGTCGGTCGCGAGCGGCGTCGGCTTTATCGCGCTCGCCGGGGTGTCGGCCGAGTTCGGTGTGGTGATGCTGATCTACCTCAAGCAGGCGCTCGCTGCACGCAGCGACGGCGATGTCGCGGCGGGGGTGCGCGACGGCGCGCTGCTGCGCGTACGGCCCAAGGCGATGACCGTCGCGGTCATCCTCGCAGGCCTGTTCCCGATCCTCGTTGGGACCGGAACCGGCTCCGAGGTGATGAGCCGGATCGCCGCACCGATGGTTGGCGGCATGCTCACCGCGCCGCTGCTGTCGATGTTCATCATTCCCGCCGCTTATCTGCTGATGCGCAGGCGAGCGGCAAAACCAGCTCAACCAAAAGGAGAAACGAAATGAAGAAACTGCCGATCATCGCGCTGGGCCTTGCGCTCGCCGCAGCGCTTGCCGGCTGCGACAAGCAAGGCGAAGCGCCGAAAGCCGAAGAGAAGGCAGCCATGGCCGATGATG
>NZ_MEFH01000118.1:0-9032 GCF_001725095.1 Sphingopyxis sp. SCN 67-31
TCGGCGCGTCCCGACAGCATTTCGCGATAGGCATCGAGCGCCGCGGCGCTACCTTCGCGCCGGTCGATGCGCGCGATGCGCGGCGCAACCGCCATGAAGCCCAGCCATGCCTCGGCGATCCGCTGCCCAAAGCCCGCGGCGCCCCAGTCGCCGACGCGCTTCTGGCTGCGGCCGGGGGCGAAGAAGCCCTGCCGTTCGGGGCCGGCCAGCGCCGCAGCGTCGGCCTCGGCGTCCCAGTGCGATTTGCCGACGATGATCGATACTTTCAGCGCATCGCCGAAATGGCCGTGCACCGCGCGGGTGACCGCGGCATTGCCCGCCATGTCGACAAAGGCCGACGGCGCCGCAGCGTCGAGCGTAGCGATGTCGTCATAGGCGATCACACGGTCGTAGATGCCCTGCGCGGCCAGCGCCGCGACATTGGCCTTGCTCGTCAGCCCGATGCTGACGGGGCGGGGCCCCGCACGCTGGGCGAGCGCGAAGCCGAGGCCGATCGCGGTCTTGCTCGACGCGCTGGCGATCAGGATCTGGTCGGCGCCATAATCGCCCTCATCCTCGAACTGGTCGGCGATCAGCCAGCCGGTGAGGAAGAGCGGCCGGAAGATCGGCCAATAATCATGATGATCGGCGCGATAGTCGGGCAAAGCCTCGATCCGCTGATATTGGTTGTAGATGGGGGGCAGGGTCGTGCGCCGCGGCGTGATGTCGGTGAAGCCGCCGGCGCCGATCTTGCCCGCGTTGAGCACCGCATGGCTTGCCATCGGATAATAGCCGTAAAAGCGATCGCCGGGCGCGATGCCCTCGGCGGCGCTCTCGATCACGGTGGCGAACCCCCAGACGGGCAGGCGGGCGGGCGCGTCACGCTCGGCGAAAAAGTCCCAATAGCCCTGATCGTTGCCGAACAGCCCCGCAGGCTTGCCGAAGACGGCGTAGGTGATGTTGTTCGCCGTCATCGCATAGCTGTCGACGCGCACACGAACCTCGCCGGCGCGCAGCGGCGCATGATCCGCCCGTGCGAGTGCCGCCTTCGAAATGGTGTCGCGATCGATGTCGATGGTCCAGGCCGTATCGTTCATGCTTCTCTCTCCCGTCAGCCCAGCGGCGCTTCGAACAGCGATCCGATCGCGATGGTCAGCGCCATGGCGAAGGCGCCCCAGAAGGTGACGCGCAGCACGGGGCGCAGCATCGGCGCATTGCCCGCCCACGCGCCGAGCGCGCCGAGGATCGCAAGGAAAACGATCGACGCGCCCGACACCGTCCACGGCAGCGAGGATCCCGTATCGAGGAAAACCACCAGCAGCGGCAGCGCCGCGCCCGCGGTGAAGCTGGCGGCCGATGCGACGGCGGCCTGCACCGGACGCGCCTTCATATGGTGGGTCAGCCCCAGTTCGTCGCGCAAATGGCTGTCGAGCGCATTGTGCGCGGTAAGCTGCGCGGCGACCTGTTCGGCAAGCGGACGGTCGAGCCCGCGTTCCTGATAGATTTGGGTTAGCTCCTCCAGCTCGAATTCGGGGTCGGTGGCGAGTTCCTGCCGTTCCTTTGCGATGTCGGCCTTTTCGGCGTCGCCCTGCGAACTGACGGAGACATATTCGCCCGCCGCCATCGACATCGCACCGGCGACCAGACCCGCGATGCCGGTGAGGAGGATGGAGGGTTGCGCCGCGCCTGCCGCCGCGACCCCCGCGATCAGGCTCGCGGTCGAGACGATGCCGTCGTTGGCGCCCAGAATCGCGGCGCGCAGCCATCCGATCCGCGCGACAGAGTGGGTTTCGCGGTGAGTATCGCGGCGCATATCTTCCCCTATTCCGACCGGCGACCGATCAATATTGCAGCGTCAGTCCCGGCCGGTTCCAGCGCGTCTTTACCAGCCGCCCGGTGCCCGACAAGGTGATATAGGCATCCTGCATGTCGGCGCCGCCAAAGGCGATGTTGGTGGTGAAAATATCGTCGGTCGCGACGAACTCCACCAACTCTCCCGACGGCGACACGACGCTGATCCCGCATTCGCCGATGGTCGCGACGCAGATATTGCCGCTCGCCTCCATCGCCAGGCTGTCGAAGAATTTATAGCCGGCGGGGCGATAGAGCGGGATGCCGGGGCCGCCGGGACCGGCGTCGGGGGCGACCTTGCCGGGCGCCGTGATGTTGAACTTCATCAGGCGGCAGGTGTAGGTTTCGGCGGCGTAGAGCGCCTTGCCGTCGGGTGAGAGGCCGACGCCGTTCGGATTGTTCGACGGAAAGATCACTTCCTCGATAAAGCTGCCGTCGGCCTTGGCATAGAAGATGCCGACGATGTCGTGGCAGCGCTTTTCATAATCGACCTTGCCATGATCGGTGAACCAGAAGCCCCCGTGGCTGTCGAACATGATGTCGTTGGGGCCGCGCAGCACGACGCCGTTGTCGCCCGATTTATAGAGGATTTCGACCGCGCCCGTTTCGATGTCGATGCGTTCGATGCGGCCGCCCGAATAATCCTTCGCGATGCCGTGCGGTGCCAGATAGCCGTTCGATTCGGTATATTCGAAGCCGCCGTTGTTGCAGCAGTAAAGCTTGCCGTCGGGACCGATCGCCAGGCCGTTGGGACCGCCGCCGGGGGTCGCGATCACCGCCTTGCGACCGCCGGGCCAGCAGCGCGTGATACGGCCGGCCTCGATCTCGGTCACGATGACGCTGCCGTCGTCCATCACCACCGGCGCCTCGGGAAAGCGCAATCCGTCGGCGATCAGTTCAAACTCGGCCATTCTCGTCTCCCTTGCTTTTGCTATTCGTCATGCCGGACCTGATCCGGCATCCATTCCTTCCAACGCAGCGGATAATGGACCCCGGATCAAGTCCGGGGTGACGAAGAGATGGCGGTGCGCGCGCGTCGCTCTCCCGCTTGCTCTTGCGCTTATCCTATGCTTTGCGCGCATCATGCCCGTTCGCACGCTCTTCGCCACAAATTTTTACGAGGCCGACATTGCCGCGCCCGACCTGCTGCAAGAGCTGGAGGAAAGCTGCCGGCTGTTCGCGCGCGAGGATGGCGCGGGCAAGGCGTGGAGCCGCGCGCACGGTTATCGCGGCTATACCAGCTATGCCAGCCTTGACGACCTGCCCGACCGCGACCCCGCCTTTCACGACCTCAAGCGCCTGCTCGACAAGCATGTGAAGGCCTTTGCCAAGGCGTGTCACTTCGATCTCGCCAAGCCGCTCAAGCTCGACAGCCTGTGGGTCAATGTCCTCAAACCCGGCGGTACGCACAGCGGGCATATCCACCCGCACAGCATCGTATCGGGCACCTTCTATGTCGCCGTGCCCCCCGGATCGGGCGCGCTGAAGCTCGAAGATCCGCGACTCGCGATGCTGATGGCGGCGCCGGGGCGGAGCGAAGACGCGCCCGAGAGCCTGCAGCCCTTCATCTATGCCGAGCCCGCGGCGGGGCGCATCTTTCTGTGGGAAAGCTGGCTGCGGCACGAAGTGATGCCGAACGCCGGCAAGGACGAACGGATCAGCATCAGCTTTAACTATCGCTGATCGGTCCTATATGGGCGCCATCTGATGACCCTCCATTTCCCGTTCGATGCGAACGGATCAGACAGGAAATTGCCCAATGACCGCGACCTACGACGCCGACCTCCAGCTTTTCATCGACGGTGCCTGGCGGAGCGGCGAAGGGCGCGAGGCGCGGCCGGTCTATAACCCCGCAACCGCGGCGACGATCGCCGAGCTTCCCGTCGCGACCGCGGCCGACCTCGACGAAGCGCTTGCCGCCGCGGCGCGCGGCTGGCCGGTCTGGCGCGCCAAGACCCCTGACGAGCGCGCCGCGCTGATGCGCAAGGCCGCCGGACTGATCCGCGAACGCGCCGACCATATCGCGACATTGCTCACGCTCGAACAGGGCAAGCCGATCGCCGAGGCGCGCGGCGAAGTGCTTTCGGCCTCGTCGTTGCTCGAATATTTTGCCGAACAGGGCAAGCGAATCGAGGGCCGCGTCGTGCAGCGCCCGGCGGGTCAGCGCGCGATGGTGCTGAAACAGCCCGTCGGTCCGGTCGCGGCGTTCAGCCCGTGGAATTTTCCTGTCAATCTGATGATCAAGAAGGTCGCGCCGGCGCTCGCCGCGGGCTGTGTCGTGATCGCCAAGGCGCCCGAGGAAACGCCGGGCTGCACCAGCGCGATCATGCGCTGCCTTGCCGATGCGGGCATCCCCGGCGACGTGGTCCAGCTCGTCTATGGCAATCCCGACATGATCAGCCGCCACCTGCTCGGCAGCGAGGTGATCCGCAAGGTTAGCTTCACCGGATCGACCGCGGTCGGCAAGCATCTGATGAAGCTCGCCGCCGACCGGGTGCAGCGCATCACGATGGAGCTCGGCGGACACGCCCCGGTGCTGGTGTTCGACGATTGCGACCTTGAAACGACGCTCGACCGCGTCGTGACGCAGAAGTTCCGCAACGCCGGCCAGGTCTGCGTCTCGCCGACGCGCTTCTATGTGCAGGACGGCATCTACGACGCCTTCGTGAAGGGCTTTGCCGAACGCACCGCGCGCGTGAAGATCGGCAGCGGGCTCGATGCCGGCACCCAGATGGGACCGCTCGCCAACGCGCGCCGCGCGCCGGCGCTGGAGGCGATGATTGCCGATGCGACCGCAAAGGGCGCGCGGGTGATCGCGGGCGGCGCCGCGACGGGCGAAGGCTATTTCTTCCAGCCGACGGCGCTGGCCGATGTGCCACTCGACGCCGATGCGATGAACAACGAACCCTTTGGCCCGATGGCGCTGATCCGGCCGTTCGCGACCGAAGAAGACGCGCTCGAACAGGCGAACCGGCTACCCTATGGCCTTGCCGCCTTCGCCTTCACCGAAAACGGCCGCCGCATCAACCGCGTCGCCGACGGCATCGAAAGCGGCATGGTCGGGATCAACAGCTTCGTCATCTCGGCCAATGACATGCCCTTCGGCGGGATCAAGGAATCGGGCTTCGGCAGCGAGAGCGGGCCGGAAGGCCTCGACGGTTATCTCGTCGCCAAGGCGGTGCATATTTACTGAGCGGCCAACTGCTTTGCGTGTGCTCCCGCACAGGCGGGAGCCCAGAGCGTCCTAAAGCGAAGCTCGCCTGATCTGGCTCCGGGTCCCCGCTTTCGCGGGGACAAGCGGGTCGTCAATCGCGCTCCAGCGCTACGAAATCGCGGCCGAGCGGCGCCAGATGCGCGCCGCCGTCGACGAAGATCGTCTGCCCCGTCACCGCCTCGGCGCGGGCGAGCCAGGCGACCGCGTCGGCGATATCGTCCGGGGTCGGCAGCGCGCCGAGCGGCATGCGTGCCGCGAGCCGCGTCATCTGTCCCGCGCTGTAATCGTCGGTGGGGAGGGTAAGCCCCGGCGCCACCGCATTGACGCGCGCGCGCGCGCCGAAGGCGACCGCCAGCGTCGCCGTCGCCTGCCACAGCGCCTGCTTCGACAGGCTGTAGGCAAGCTGGTCGGGCACCGGGTTGGCGATGCGCTGGTCCAGGATGTTGACGATCGCGGGGCGCCGGCCGCCTTCGTTCGCGGCGACCATGGCGCGCGCGAGCATCACCGGCGCGTGATGATTGATCTGCATCGTTTCGGCCAGCGCGGCGCCGGTCAGCGTGTCCCATTCGCCCTCGGGAAACAGCGAGGCGTTGTTGACGAGCAGCACTGGCGCACGGCCGAACCTTGCGATCACCGCGGGCACCAGCGCATCGACGGCGGCCGGATCGGCGAGGTCGGCGGCGAAGCGGTGACATTCGGCGCCCGTGTCGGCCAGCGCGTCCGCCAGCACGGCATCGGCCGCGCCGGGGCTGCGCTTGTGGATTGCGAGCGCATAGCCCTCGTGCGCGAGCCGCGCCGCGATCGCCGCGCCGATCCGGTGCAGACCACCGGTGACGAGTGCGATCGGCGCCGCCGTCATTTGCGCGCCCGGCGCATCGTGATGCCGATCTCTTCACCATCCTCGGCGATCGCGAGCTTGACGATCTTCACCTCGACCTCTTCGACCTTTTCGTCCTGCAGGAACAGCGTGTCGATGATATGGTCGGCGACGCTTTCGATCAGCACGAAATGCACGTCCTTGGGCAGTCCCTCGGTCGCCGCGAATTTCAGGTTCATATAGTTTTTGGAGGCGCTGAGCGGGGTTGCCGGGTCATAATGATCGGCCATCACCAAGCGCGCACGCACCGAAATGCGCAGCGGCTGCGGCAGGTGGGTTTCTTCGGAATAAATGCCGGTCAGCACATCGACGGTCAGCCCGTCCACTTCCAGCCACAATGTGTCGGTCACAAGAAATTCCTGTCGTACGGGCGCGACATTCGGCTTTCCATTGCCGGTCGGCGACCCTAAAGCGCCGCCGCATTAGCGAAAGGGTGCGCGTTGGTCGAGTTACTTCCATTGTCCGAAATCGAACCGCAGGCGGTCGAGGCGCTCCTCGACGCCGCTTTCGGATCGGACCGCTTTGGACGAACCGCCTATCGCATCCGCGAGGGCATGGATGCGGTTCCCTGCCTCAGCTTCGCCGCCGTCGAGGATGGCGCGCTGGTCGGCACGATCCAGTGCTGGCCGGTCGCGCATCGCGATGCGCAGGGAGCGGCGACGCCGCTGGTGATGGTCGGCCCGGTCGCCGTGCGCCCCGACGTCCAGCGCGGCGGCCACGGCCGCGCGCTGATGGACCATATGCTCGAAGCGGCGCAGACGATGGCCGACGGCGCCCTGATGATGATCGGCGATCCCGAATATTACGGCCGCTTCTTTGGCTTCACCGCGGACGCGACGGGGGCGTGGGACTTGCCCGGCCCCTATGAAAAGCACCGCCTGCTCGCGCTCGCCGTCAACAGTCACGATTTGCCTGTCGCTGCGGGGATGATCGGCCCGCGCTGAAGGATCGCTTCAGGCGACCCCGTGATACCACCACACGCCGCCGCGATCCTCCTTGCGCACGCGGCCTTCGACCTCGAGCCGCTTGAGATGCGCCAGCGCTTCGCCGGTCGCCAGATTCTGGTTGTGGGCGCCGATCGGGCGGTTGAACAGCAGCGGGAAGGTGTCGACCGCGCGCATCGGGGTTTCGGCGACCGCTTCGGCAACCTTGTAGAGCCGCATGCGGTGTTCGTCGCGGAGCGCCATCAGGCGGACGTGCAGCCCGCGAAAGGGCTCGCCATGCGCGGGACAGGTCACGACGTCGGCGGGAACGGTCGCGAGCAGCTTGTCGATCGAGGCGAGCCATTCGCCCAGCGGATCGGCATCGGGTTCGGTGATGTTGACCGACACGTTCGAGCTGATCCGCGGCAGTACCTGATCGCCCGAGACCAGCACGCCTTCGCGCTCGTTCCACAGGCACGCATGTTCGGGGCTGTGGCCTGACCCGGTGACGACGCGCCACATGTGTTTACCGAAATCGATCCGGTCGCCGTCGGCGATGCGGACATAGCTGCGCGGCAGTGCGAAGATCATGCGCTGAAACATGTTCCAGCCGCCCGCGCGCTGGCGCTCGATCGCCTCGTCGTCCCATCCCGCGGCGCGCGACTGGGCCAGCACCTCGTCGGGTGCGACGTCGGACGAATCGGCGACGATGGCGCGCGCGGTGAGCATTTCGCCGCGCGTCATCCACAGCTTCACCTGCTGCTTCTTCGCGATCCAGCCGGCAAGGCCGATATGGTCGGGGTGCAGATGCGTGCCGAAGACGCGCGTGATGCGCGTGTCCGCGAGCGGCCCGGCATAGAGCGCTTTCCAGGCGTCCGAACAGATGGTCAGGCAAATGCCCGTATCGACCACCGCCACCCCGTCGGAGCCGTCGGGGGCAGCGTCGTCGAGCAGCCAGCTGTTGATGTGGCCGAGCGAACCCGGCATCGGGATGCGCGCCCAGCTGATGCCGTCGGCGATACGGATCGTTTCGCCGATCCCCGGTGCGGCGTCGCCCCAGGGATAGGTCAGGCCGGCATGGCTCGTCGCGGTGAAACTGTCGTCCTGGGTCAGCGACGCGTCCGGCGAACCGCTGGCCGCCGGAATATCATCCTCGTCGCCGCCGACCGCCATGCGTCAGGCTTCGTCGTCCGAATGATCCTCTGCCGCGCGTGCTTCGGCGGCGGCGCTGCGCTCGGCGCGCAGCTCCTCGAGCAGCGCTTCGCGGTCGCCTTCGAAGCGGCTGTCTTCGGGGGCCTTGATCCCCGCCTTTTTCGCGGCCTTCGCGACGATCGCGTCGAGTTCGCGCTGCGAGCAGAGACCGAGCGTCACCGGATCCTTGGGCACGATGTTCGCGCTGTTCCAGTGGCTGCGATCGCGGATCGCGCCGATGGTGTTGCGCGTCGTGCCGATCAGCTTGCCGATCGCGCCGTCCGACACTTCGGGATGGTTCTTCAGGATCCAGGCGATGCCGTCGGGCTTGTCCTGACGCTTGCTGACCGGCGTGTAGCGCGGGCCGCGGGTGCGGCGGATCGTGTCCTGCGCCTGCTTCGTCATCTTGAGCTTGTAGTTCGGGTCGTTCTGGCCCTTTTCAATCTCTTCCATCGACAGTTCGTGGGCGCGAACCGGATCGCGGCCGGTATATTTGGTCGCCGCGGTCTCGTCGGCGATCGCCTGCACTTCCAGGATATGGATGCCGCAATAATCGGCGATCTGCGCAAAGGTCAGGCCGGTGTTGTCGACCAGCCAGGCGGCGGTCGCATGCGGCATCAGCGGGGTGGCATCGGCATTGGCCATGACTGCTTCTCCAAAAGCGGAAATAATAAGGGCCGCCCCTCGCGGGGCGGCCGGACATTGGCCGCGGCTTTATACGCCTTTGCCGATGGCGGCAAGCCCCGGCGATTCGGCGCCGTTTGCGGCAATATTGTTCCGATCCGCCCGGCGATGTGCCGCTCGGCTATTTCAAAAGGAACGCCAGCATCCCGATCAGGCCTTTCGCCTCTGCCGAGCCGGCCGGCACGGGCGGCAGATAGGCGCGGCAGTCGAGACAGGCGGCCTGCACCGATCCGCTGCTCGTCAGCATCTGCATATCCTGCACCAGCCGGCGCTCGGCGAGGGTGCGGTTCATTGCCGCGATGCCGAACCAGCC
>NZ_MEFH01000119.1:0-8967 GCF_001725095.1 Sphingopyxis sp. SCN 67-31
GGTGAAGCGCCTGCCGCTCGCCGAAGAACCCGGCGCGCCCGCGGCCTATGGCGGCGCCGGATCGATCGACGGATCGATCCCCGGCCGCTTCTGGATCAACCTGCGCACGACCGATCTGCACAGCAAATATTCGCTGCCCGACCTCGCGATGCACGAGGCGATCCCGGGCCATGCCTGGCAGGGCGAATATGCCAACAAGATGCCGCTGATCCGTTCGATGCTCGCCTTCAACGCCTATTCCGAGGGCTGGGCGCTCTATGCCGAGCAGCTTGCCGACGAGTTGGGGCTCTACGACGACTTCGAGGTCGGCCGGCTCGGCTACCTCCAGTCGATCGCGTTTCGCGCCTGCCGCCTCGTCGTCGATACCGGGATCCACGCAAAGCGCTGGACGCGCGAGGAGGGCGTGCGCTTCTTCGTCGAACGCAACGGATCGAACCCGTTGGAGGTCGCGAGCGAAGTCGATCGTTATTGCAGCTGGGTCGGGCAGGCCTGCGGCTACAAGGTCGGCCACAGCGAAATCGTCCGCCAGCGCGGCCGCGCCCAGACCGCGCTCAGTGCCAAATATGACCTGCGCGATTTCGACGACACCGTCGTGCTCGGCGGCAATGTGCCGCTCGACGTTCTCGCGAAGAATGTCGACGAATATATCGCGGAAACGAAGGGATAGTGCCCGGAAAAAGGCAAGGCGATCCTTCGCTGACGCTATCGCCGACGGTAGGCGGACCTGACGGGTTTGCCTATTTCTTCCCGAACAACGAGCCCGCAATGCCGCCCAGGTCGTTGAGCGGGTTGCCGTCGCCATCGCGGTCGAGCGCACCGAGAATGCCCGCGCCGCCGTCCTGCTGGACCATCTGCGCAAAGCGACCGAGCGAGCCTTCGCCGCCGATCTGGCCGATGATCTCCTGCAACTTGTCGAGCGGCAGACCGGTGGTCGCGGCAGCGCCTTCGGCGGTGTCACCCTGCATCGGGTGATGCTTGGCGAGCGCGGCAATCGCCGATTCGACATGCTCGGGCGACAGGCCGACCTTGGCGGCAAGGTTGGCCACCGTGTCGTTTCCGGAAATCTGTCCGAGAATATTGTCCAAGATGCTCATGGCTGCGCTCCTTCGCTTCGAGTCGGAACCGACGCTATCACGGCGCAGGCAGCGGCGCGAGGTCCGGCGGGACGAACCCGCGCCGCGCCGGCACCGAAAAGAGCAGGTCGCGGCTGTAGAAGCGCAGCGGCCAGTCGCGCGCGCCCACGGGCGATCGCAGCAACGCATTGACGCGGCTGGTCAGGCCCGTCTCCGCCGTTTCAGCGAGGAACAGCCGCACCCCCGCGACATAGGCGCGGGTGATGCTGTCGTGATAGCCCTGCGTGTCGTCGTTCACGCCGCCCACGCTTTCGTTGAAGCGGCGGATGATCGGCGCAATTTCGGCATCGACGTCGATGTCGGGGCGCTCGCTCAGCAGCCAGAGGCACGCCGCCAGATGCGCCTCGTGCGTCCACGCCTCGCGCGGCAGGGTGCAGGCGAGCAAGCCTGCACCGATCGCGCGAATATCGGCATCGCGCTCGAACAGGCGCGGGGTAAAGTCGGTGGTCATGGGTCCGGTCCTTCCGGGTGAATGAGCACCCGGAAGTTTCCGGGTTGGGGTTAGAACCCGCCCAATACACCGCTGAGGTTTGAAGCGATTTCGTTCAGTGCAAGGAGAAGAGACGCCCGGATATAGATATATCCCAAGGCTCTTCGACGCGGCAATGGACGAAATCGGTCAAATCCCGAAGGGACGCCCAAATGACTTCGCCATTTGGGCGCCTCAGCGGCGTATTGGGCGGGTTCTAACCCTTAGGCCGCGACGGCGGCCTGCGGTGCGGCGTTGCGGACGCCTTCGTCGACATGGTCCGCAAATTGCGCGAAATTGTCGATGAATTGCTGCACCAGCGTTTGCGCCGTGCGGTCATAGGCCGCCTTGTCGACCCAGGCCTCGCGCGGATCGAGCAGGCCCGAATCGACGCCGGGCACCGCAACCGGAACCATGAAGCCGAAATTCGGGTCCTTGCGGAATTCCGCATTGTTCAGGCTGCCGTCGAGCGCCGCGTTGAGCAGCGCGCGGGTCGCCTTGATCGGCATGCGGCTGATCCCCTCCATCGTCGCCATGCCGCCGGTCCAGCCGGTGTTGACGAGCCAGCATTCGACGCCGCCCTTGGCGATACGCTCCTTGAGGAGATTGCCGTAGACCGACGGATGGCGCGGCATGAAGGGCGCGCCGAAGCAGGTCGAGAAGGTCGCCTCGGGCTCGGTCACGCCGATTTCGGTGCCCGCAACGCGCGCAGTATAGCCCGACAGGAAGTGATACATCGCCTGATCGGGGGTCAGCTTCGCGATCGGCGGCAGCACGCCATAGGCATCCGCGGTGAGCATGATGATATTCTTGGGCACCGGGCCCATATTCTTTTCCGACGCATTCGGGATGAAGTCGATCGGATAGGACCCGCGGCTGTTTTCGGCGAGGCTGTTGTCGTCGAGGTCGAGTTCGCGCGTCGCGGGGTCGATCACCACATTTTCGAGCACCGTGCCGAAACGCTTCGTCGTCGCATAGATTTCGGGTTCGGCCTCCGCCGACAGGCGGATCATCTTGGCGTAGCAGCCGCCTTCGAAGTTGAAGACCGCGGTGTCCGACCAGCCATGTTCATCGTCGCCGATCAGCGTGCGCGAGGCGTCGGCCGACAGCGTCGTCTTGCCGGTGCCCGACAGGCCGAAGAAAACCGCCGTATCGCCGTCGGCGCCGATGTTCGCCGAGCAATGCATCGGCATCACACCCTGCACCGGGAGGAGATAGTTGAGGATACCGAACACCGACTTCTTCATTTCGCCGGCATATTGCGTGCCGCCGATCAGGATCAGCTTTTCGGAGAAATTGACCGCGATCACCGTTTCGGTGCGCGAACCATGCTTCGCCGGATCGGCGCGGAAGCTCGGCAGGTCGATGATGGTGTATTCGGTCGCGAAGGACGCCAACTCCTCGGCCGTCGGACGGCAGAGCAGCGTGCGGATGAACTGGCTGTGCCAGGCGAATTCGGTGATGACCTGCACCCCGACGCGATATTCGGGCTGCGAGCCGCCGAACAGCTGCTGGCGATAGACGCGGTCGCGCGACGCGAGATGGGCAAAGAAATCGGCCTTGAGCGCGGCGAAATGATCGGGCGTCATCGGCACGTTGGTCTTGCCCCACCAGATCGTATCTGCCGTTTCGGCATCCTGAACGATGAACTTGTCCTTGGCGCTGCGCCCGGTGTGCTTGCCGGTTGCGACGACGAGCGGGCCGTCCTTGGCGAGCAGGCCCTCGCCATTGCGCACGGCATCCTCGACGAGCTGCGCGGTGCCCCAGTTTTCGGCCACATTCGCTTTGGTTTCGACGGTGTCGGTGCCGATCACAACCTTGGTCATTTGCTTCGCCTTTCCTCTGCGCCGCGCGCACCTTTGCATAGGTATGCAGGACATGCCATGCGAAAGCGATGGGCCCGCATGAACATGGGGTGCCGACGTCACGCCGATTCCGAAATCCCGGCCGCGTTAGCGATAGCCGAGGCGGAGGTCAAAAGATTAAAAGGTGAATCGCGGGCGGGACGTGCGCAGTTGTCGCTGGGCGGCAGATCGGCTAGTCCGGCGCCGGGTCCGCCCAATGGAAAGAGCATGACGGCAACCATCGCGCTGGTCGACGACGACCGCAACATCCTGCAATCCCTGTCGATCGCGCTTCAGGCCGAAGGCTTCGTCACGCGCGTCTATTCGGACGGCGAAGCCGCGCTGAAGCCGCTCATCGACAATCCGCCCGATCTGGCCGTCTTCGACGTCAAGATGCCGCGCATGGACGGGCTCGAGCTGCTGCGCCGCCTGCGCGAGAAAAGCCAGCTTCCGGTGATCTTCCTGACCAGCAAGGACGACGAGATCGACGAGGCGCTGGGGCTCGCGATGGGCGCCGACGACTATATCTCCAAACCCTTTTCGCAGCGGCTGCTGATCGCCCGCATCCGCGCGATCCTGCGCCGCGTCGACCTCAACCGCAATGCGGCGGCGGCGGACGACGAGCCTGCGGCCGAACCGATCGTGCGGGGCCGGCTCGCGATGGACCCGGCGCGGCACAAGGTGAGCTGGGGCGGCAAGGATGTGACGCTGACCGTCACCGAATTCCTGATTCTGGAGACGCTTGCCAGCCGCCCGGGCATCGTGCGCAGCCGCAACCAGCTTCTCGACGCGGCCTATCAGGACGATGTCTATATCGACGATCGCACCATCGACAGCCACATCAAGCGCCTGCGCCGCAAGTTCCGCGAGGTCGATTCGGACTTCGACGCGATCGAGACGCTCTATGGCGCGGGGTATCGTTTCTCCGATGATGGCTGACGCGTCGATTGCCGAACAGGAAGAGGCGCCGCTCGTCTGGTCGGCGCGCTGGTCGCTGACGACGCGCATCCTGGCCGTCAACATCCTGGCGATCGCGCTGCTGGCGGGCGGATTCTTCTATCTCGATACCTATCGCACCCGCCTCGTCGATACGCGCATTTCCGAAATGCAGGACCAGCTCGGCCTGCTCGACAGCGCGCTCGAGGCGGCGCGCCCCGACCAGCGTGCGCGGCTGATCGGCGAATTCACGCGCGCGACCGAATCGCGGCTGCGCTTCTATGCTGCCGATGGCCGCAAGCTGTCCGACAGTTTCGATCATGGGCCGCCGACCTATACGCTGCGCGATCCCGATTTGCAGGCGTGGCAGCGCGATGCGGCGCGCGCGATGGACCGCGGCATCGACTGGATCGTCGGCGCGCCGAGCTACCCCGAATTTACCGAACCGGCCCAGGACACGCTCGCCGCCTGGCCCGAGGCCGAAGCGACATTGCGCAGCGGCGAAGCGCAAGCGCGATTCCGCTATGCCCCCGAACGCACCCCGCTGCTCAGCGCCACCCGCGTCGTCGATCTGGAGACACCCGAGGTGATGCTGATGACGCTCAACGCGCGCGACATCACGCGCACGGTGCGCGCCGAGCGCTTCCGCCTCGCAATCGTCATCGCGATGGTCGTGATCGCATCGGTCCTGCTGTCGCTGTTTCTGGCGCGCACGATCGTTCGCCCGCTGCGCCGACTGGCACGCGCCGCCGTTCGCGTCCGGCTGGGCCGCGCGCGCGAGGTGGTCGTCCCCCGCCTGCCGAGCCGCCGCGACGAGATCGGCACGCTGGCGCGCGCGCTGAGCGACATGACGCAGGCGCTGCGCGAGCGCATCGACGCGGGCGAACATTTCGCCGCCGATGTGACGCACGAGCTAAAAAATCCCATCGCATCGGTGCGATCGGCGATCGAGGGGCTGGGGCGCGTCACGTCCGACGCGCAGCGCACCCAGTTGCTCGCTATCGCCGACGAGGATGTCCGCCGGCTCGACCGCCTCGTCACCGACATCAGCGACGCAAGCCGGATCGACGCGCAATTGTCGCGCGCGTCTTTTGAACCCGTCGATGTCGGGCTGATGATCGAATCGATGCTCGCCGCGCGCTGCGCCCGCAACAGCCAGAACGAAGATCGACCGCGCATCGCCTTTGCGCGGCCGCGCAAGGGGACGACTGCGGTGATGGGCGACGGCCATCGGATCGAGCGGGCGATCGACAATGTCATCGACAATGCGATCAGCTTCTCGCCCGCTGGCGGCCTCGTCTGCATCGCCGCCACGCGGCTGGGCGACGAGGTCCATGTGCGGGTCGACGACGACGGGCCGGGGATCGAACCGTCGCAGCGCGAAGCAATTTTTCGCCGTTTCCACAGCGAACGGCCGTCGGGGGAAGCGTTCGGCAAGCATAGCGGGCTGGGCCTCGCCATCGCGCGAACGATTATCGAGGGGCATGGCGGCACCATCTCGGCGCGCGACCGCGACGACGGCCGGCCCGGCGCCAGCCTGCTGATCACCCTGCCCGCGCGCGAAGGCTCCGATCCCACAGGCTGAACTTGCCGCGGGCGCCTATCGCCTTGCAGCCCCGCTTCGTCGCCGGTAAGCCTGCACCCATGTTCCCGAGCAGGACCAGGGCCGAGATCCACAATATCCATGCGAGCTGCGTGGCAGCGGGCAATGGCGGCGTCCTGATTCTCGGCAATTCGGGTCAAGGCAAGTCGGATCTTGCGCTCCGCCTGCTCGACCGGGGCGCGCGGCTCGTCGCCGACGACCGCTGCGACATATGGTACGAGCGCGGACGCCTGTGGTGCCGCCCGCCCGAAAATCTGGCCGGAAAGCTGGAAGTGCGCGGCATCGGCATCATCGAGCGACCGTGGACCGCTCCGGTGCCGCTGGCTCTCGCGGTCCGGCTTACCGACCATTATGATCGCATGCCCGCGGTGAATCAGGTCGAAATGGTCGTCGGCCATCCCCTGCCCGCGCTGCTGCTTTCGGCCTTCGAAGTATCGGCCCCGATCAAGATATTGCTCGCGCTCGAACGGCTGGCGCCGGCCGCATGAGCGATCCCGCCGCGCCGCGTCTGCTGCTCGTCACCGGCCTTTCGGGCGCCGGCAAGTCGACCGTGCTCAAGGTGCTGGAGGATCTGGGGTGGGAGGTTGTCGACAATCTGCCGCTCGCGCTGCTCGACGCGCTGATTGACGCGCCGGTCCAGCGCAGCGCGGCGAACCGGCCGATCGCGGTGGGCATCGACAGTCGCAGCCGTGGTTTCAAGCCGGCGCTGCTCGTCAAACGCATGAAGGAACTGCGCGAAGCGGGCGGGCGCGACATGCAGACGCTGTTCCTCGATTGCGCAGGTGCCGAACTCGAACGGCGCTTTTCGGAGACGCGCCGCCGCCACCCGATGGCGGAGGACCGCCCCGCCGCCGACGGCATCGCGCGCGAACGCGAGATGATGGAGCCGCTCCGCCGCTGGGCCGAGCATGTCATCGACACGACCAACTATACGAGCAACGATCTGCAGCAGGAGGTGCGCCAGCGCTTCGGCGGCGGCGGCGATGATGCGCCGGTGCTCAACATATTGAGCTTCGGCTTCGCGCGCGGGTTGCCGCGCCACGCCGATCTGGTGTTCGACATGCGCTATCTGCGCAATCCGCACTGGGACGCGGCGCTGCGCCCGCACACCGGGCTCGACCCCGACGTCGCCGCCTATATCCGCACCGATCCCGCTTATGAAGCGACGGTGACGCAGATCGAAACCCTGCTCCTCACCCTGCTGCCGCGCTACCGCGCCGAAGGGAAAAGCTATGTCACCATCGCCTTCGGCTGCACCGGCGGGCGCCACCGTTCGGTCCATGTCGCCGATCGTGTTGCCCGAACGCTACGCGCCGCGGGCCACGAGCCCACGGTGACCCACCGCAACCTTGACTCGGCCCCGCAAGATGGGCTTGAGGGCAAGCCCCCGCCCGCATCTCCCGCACCCGGCGGACAAACATAAGGGTCTCGCTTTTCATGCCCACCGATAAAGCCCTGCCGCTGCTCGGAATGGTTCTCGTCACGCACGGCCGCCTCGCCGAGGAAATGGTGACGGCGATGGAACATGTGGTGGGACCGCAGCGCGCGGTGGCGACGGTGTGCATCGGCCCCAACGACAATATGGAAGTGCGCCGCGGCGAAATTGCCGAAGCGATCCAGCGCGTCGACGAAGGGCGCGGCGTCGTCATGCTGACCGACCTGTTCGGCGGCACGCCGTCGAACCTTGCCATCAGCCTGCTGGAAAGCGGGCGAACCGAAGTCATTGCCGGCGTCAACCTGCCGATGCTCATCCGGCTGGAAAGCGCGCGCAAGACGATGGACCTGCGTGCCGCGGTGATCGCGGCCAAGGAAGCAGGCCAGAAATATATTTCCGTCGCATCGGAAATGTTGGGGGTGGGGCCATGAACCAGATCAGCGAAACGGTAGAAATCACCAACCAGCGCGGTCTGCACGCCCGCGCCAGCGCCAAGTTCGTTACCTTCGTCAGCCGCCTGCCCGAAACCGTGTCGGTCGAGGTCGAAAAGGGCGGGTCGCGCGTTTCGGGATCGTCGATCATGGGATTGATGATGCTGGGCGCGGCGAAGGGCGACAGCATCACGATCCACACCAGCGGCGACGGCGCCGAAGCCGCGATGCTCAAGCTCGTCGGGCTGGTCAAGGACAGCTTCGGCGAGGATTGATCCGATGGCCCCGACCGGCCAGCAAAACGCCCGCCGTTCCCGAATCGAAAGCCTGTCGAACCCGCTCGTCAAGCGGATGCGGCTGTTGCGCGAAAAGCGGCATCGCCGCGCCGAAGGACTGTTCCTGGCCGAAGGGCTGCGCATCGCGACCGAAGCGCGCGAGGCGGGCATATTGCCGCGCCGGCTGTTTCTGGCCGACGAGGGCGCCGCGCATCCGCTCGCGCGGACGCTGATCGACGCGACGCTGGCGAGCGGCGGAGAGGTGATCGACACGACGCCCGCGATCCTCTCCAAATTGTCGGGCAAGGACAATCCGCAAACCATCGTCGGCATCTATGCCGAGCCGCGAACCGCGCTTTCCGACATCGATCGCGATGCGGCGCCGATCTGGCTGGTTGCCGAACGGCTGCGCGATCCCGGCAATCTGGGCACCATGCTGCGCACCGGCGACGCGGTCGGTGCCGGCGGGTTGATCCTGCTCGGCGAATCGACCGATCCCTATGGCGTCGAGGCGGTGCGCGCGAGCATGGGGGCGATCTTCACCCAGCGGCTGGTGCAGGCCGAATGGGACGAGTTTCTGCCTTGGCTGCGCAGCGGGCGCGGCGAACTGGTCGCAACCTGGCTCGGCGACGACACCAAGGATTATCAGGCGGTGCGTTATGCCGCCCCCACCTTCATCCTGATCGGCAATGAATCGCAGGGCCTGCCGCAAGCCTATGCCGAAGCCGCCGACGTGCGCGTAAAAATGCCGATGATGGGCAAGGCCGACAGCCTGAACGCGGCCGTTGCGGCCGCGGTCATGGCCTATGAAGTGCTGAACCAGCAGCGAAGCTGAACGCCG
>NZ_MEFH01000120.1:0-8556 GCF_001725095.1 Sphingopyxis sp. SCN 67-31
AGCTCGCTCGATCAGGCGGGGCCGATGGCGCGCGATGTTCGCGACTGCGCGATCATGCTCGAAAATATGGCGGGCTTCGATCCGAAGGATGCGACCAGCCTCGACCTGCCCGTGCCCAATTGGGAAGCGGCCTTGTCGAGCGATCTCAAAGGCAAGAAGGTCGGCATTCCTAGGGAATATCGCCTCGAGGGCATCGATCCCGAGATCGACGCAATGTGGGACGCCGGCATCGCGATGCTGAAGGATGCGGGGGCCGAGGTCGTCGAGATCAGCCTGCCGCACACCAAATATGCGCTGCCGACCTATTATATCATCGCGCCGGCCGAAGCCTCGTCGAACCTCGCGCGCTATGACGGCGTGCGCTATGGTTTGCGCGATCTGCCGCAGGGAGCGGGCTTGCAGGACATGTATGCCGCGACGCGTGCCGACGGCTTCGGTCCCGAGGTCAAGCGTCGCATCATGATCGGCACCTATGTGCTGTCGGCGGGCTTCTATGACGCCTATTATACGCAGGCGCAAAAGGTGCGCACGCTGATCTCGCGTGACTTTAGCGCGGCGTTCGAGACGTGCGACGTGATCCTCGCGCCGACCGCGCCGTCGGCGGCGTTCGGGCTGGGCGAAAAGACCGCCGATCCGCTGGCGATGTATCTGAACGACGTGTTTGCGGTGCCCGCAAGCCTTGCGGGGCTGCCCGCGATGTCGGTCCCCGCCGCGCTCAACCGTGAAGGGCTGCCGCTGGGGCTGCAGATCATCGGCAAGGCGTTCGACGAGCAGGGCGTGCTCAACGCCGGGCTGGCCATTGAAGAGCGAGCGGGCTTTACGGCGCGGGCGGAGAAGTGGTGGTGATTTAGCGGTGTGCTCCCGCGAAGGCGGGAGCCCAGAGCGGCCTAGTGCTGCCCCGCACTGGATCCCCGCCTTCGCGGGGATACAAGAAGGAACGAAGATGTCTGACTATCGCATCAAGGGCGAAACCGGCGAGTGGGAGGTTGTGATCGGCCTCGAGGTCCATGCGCAGGTCACCTCCAACGCCAAGCTGTTCTCGGGCGCCGCGACCGCGTTCGGGGCCGAGCCGAACACGCAGGTGAGCCTCGTCGACGCGGCCATGCCCGGCATGCTGCCGGTGCCGAACCGCGAGTGCATCCGTCAGGCGGTGCGCACCGGCATGGCGATCGACGCGCAGATCAACAAATGGTCGCGCTTCGACCGCAAGAATTATTTCTACGCCGACCTGCCGCAGGGTTACCAGATTTCGCAGCTCTATCATCCGCTTGTCGGCGAAGGTTCGCTGACGATCGAGGCCGATGAGAAGGCCGGAATCGCCGCCGACAAGGTGATCGGGATCGAGCGCATCCACGTCGAGCAGGATGCCGGCAAGCTGATGCACGACCAGCATCCGACGATGTCCTTCGTCGATCTGAACCGTTCGGGCGTCGCGCTGATGGAGATCGTGTCGAAGCCCGACATGCGCTCGCCCGCGGAAGCCGGCGCCTATGTCCGCAAGCTGCGCGCGATCCTGCGCTATGTCGGCTCGTGCGACGGCAATATGGAAGAAGGCTCGATGCGCGCCGACGTGAACGTCAGCGTGCGCAAACCCGGCGACGAATTCGGCACGCGCACCGAGACGAAGAATGTGAACTCCGTGCGCTTCGTCATGCAGACGATCGAATACGAAGCGAAGCGCCAGGTCGAAGTGCTGGAGGCCGGCGGTACGGTCGATCAGGAAACGCGCCTCTTCAACCCCGACACGGGGACGACGCGCACAATGCGGTCGAAGGAAGACGCGCACGACTATCGCTATTTCCCCGACCCCGACCTGTTGCCGCTCGAACTCGACGATGCGTTCCTCGCCGAGTGTCGCGACAGCCTGCCCGAACTGCCCGATGCCAAGCGCGCGCGCTATCTGGGGCTGGGTATTTCGGCCTATAACGCCGACGTGCTGACCGCCGAGGTCGAAAATGCGCGCTGGTTCGACGCGCTGCTCGAAACCGGCGCCGAGCCCAAGGCGGCGGCGAACTGGGTGACGAGCGAGCTGTTCGGTGCGCTCAACCGGCTCGGCAAGGACATCGGCGATTGCCCGGTGACCCCGGCGCAGGCGGGCGAACTGCTCGGCCTGGTTGCCGATGGCACAATCTCGGGCACGATCGCGAAGCAGGTGTTCGAAAAAATGCTCGAAACCGGCGACGGCGCTGCCGCGATCGTCGATCGCGAGGGCCTCAAGCAGACGAGCGACACGGGCGCGATCGAGGCCGAAATCGCCAAGGTTCTTGCCGCCAATGCCGACAAGGTCGAGCAGTATAAGGGCGGCAAGGAAGCGCTGTTCGGCTTCTTCGTCGGTCAGACGATGAAGGCGATGCAGGGCAAGGCGAACCCGCAGGTCGTGAACGAGCTGCTGAAAAAGGCGCTGTACTGAAGGCGCTGGCGATGTTGGTAGGGGAGGGCGACCACCCTTAGTCGGCTGACGCCTTCCACACCGTCCGGCCTTCCTTCACCGTTTCCAGCACCCTGATGTCCTTGATGGCATCGACCGGCGTAGTCAGTGGGTTCTTGTCGAGGATCACGAAGTCGGCGAGCAGCCCGGCCTTTATACGGCCCTTGCGATTCTCCTCGAACACCTGCCACGCGGGGCCGGTCGTAAGCGCCTGCAATCCTGCATAGGCGTCAAGTCGCTGGTCGGCGCCGCTGACGACGCCGGTGGGCGAGACGCGCGCCATCGACGTCCAGAGCATGAAGCGCGTGTCGAGCGGGGTTACGCTGAAATCGCTGTGGTTCGACGCGATGAGGCCCGCCTCGCGCGCGGCGCGGAAGGGGCTGATGAAATCGACCACTTCCTTCGGGAAATTGCTGCGGTGGACGTCGCCCCAATACCATGTGTGATTTGAAAAATAGGCGGGGCCTACTCCGATGCGGGCGTAGGCGGGCAATTGGTCGGGGCGCTGGAACTGCGAGTGGATGACGATCGGGCGGCGATCGTCGGCGGCCTTGATCCCCAGCGCATCGAAGCCCTTGATCGCCATATCGATCGCGGCGTCGCCATTGGCGTGGACGAATATCTGCCAGCCGCGGTCGTTGACCTTGCGAGCCAGCGTGTCGAACTCTTCCTGGCTGACGATCGGCTGCCCGTGCCATGGGTGGTCGCCGCTCGGGCTGCCGCGTTCGTAATCGCGCGTGAAATAGGCGGTCCGCGCCTGCGGGCTGCCGTCGAGGATGAATTTCACCCCTTCGATCTTCACATGGTCCTGATAGGTGCGAAATTGAATGTCGGGTTTCGCCAGCAGCGCGTCGAGACTGGTGTAGATCGGCAGCAGCGCAAGATCGATCTTGAGCCGCGCGCGGGCCGCGTCGCTGGTGAAAAAGCCCAGGTCTGCGGGCGAGGTCGCGCCGTCCTGCGCATGGGTATAGCCTTCGGCGAAATAGCGCGCTTGTGCCGCATCGAGCATCGCGAGCTTCTGTTCCGCCGTCGGCTGCGGCATCGCGGGCAGCATCTGGTACATCGCCTTTTCGAGCAGCACGCCGTTCAGCCGTCCGGCGTCGTCGCGCAGCATCAGTCCGCCCGGCGGCGGCTGGCTTGCATCCGACAGCCCCGCCGCGGCGAGTGCCGCGCTGTTCGCGACGAGCCCGTGGAGCGAGATGTGCAGCAGGACGATCTTGTGATCGGGCGATACCGCGTCGAGCTCGGCGCGGGTGATATGACGCCGCTCTTTCAGCGCTTCGTCATTATATTGCCAGACGACGACCCAGCCGCCCTTCGGAATGGCGCGCCGCGCGATGAAATCGCGGACCACGCCTTGCAGGCTGGCGATGTCGGTGACGGGCGGCAGCGACTTGTCCCACAGGTCGAGCCCGCCCGCCATCTGGAGCGCGACGGCGAAATGCGAATGGGCATCGACGAAGCCCGGCAGCATTGTCGCGCCGGCAAGATCGTGGATCAGGGCATCCTTGCCGGCGGCCCGGCGCGCGCCCTTTTCATCGCCGACGAAAATTATCTTGCCGTCGCTGGCGACGACTGCCTTGGCCAGATGCGGCGTGTCGCCGTCCATCGTGACGATCGGTCCGCCGCGATAGATGGTCGGACGATCCTGTGCGCTGGCCGACTGTGTGGCCAGCGCGGCAAAAAGGGCTAACGCCCCGATGATCTTTTTCATATCCCTCTCTCCCGCCGCCTTCTTGGCGGCGGGGAAGGGGAACGGTCAAGCGCTTAGCAAGCTAAATGTGCTGCGGCGGTGCTTCGTCGGGCCCGCGGCCAGGCTCATCGATATCGCCGCCGCCGGGGCTTCCGGGTATTTCCTGCGGCTGCCCCGCGGGGTCCTCGTGCGGCGTCGGCTGCACCGGTCGTTCGGGCGGCGACTGCGGCTCGATGACATCGGGCTTGGGCTTGGGAAGGGGGTCGGGCAGGCTATTGGTGCCGCTGGTCATGATCGTCTCCTCAGACTCGATCAACCTATAGCCGTCTTCATCGTTCCGCTCACGGAATATCGCGGCCTTCCGCCCTTGCCCTCGGCCACGCGTCTGCTATAGCCCCGCCCGGCCCGCACGGGCGTGCGCGGCACAGCGCATGGATTCGTGCACCCGGCCGACAGCTCATGCGGGCGTGGCGGAATTGGTAGACGCGCTGGTTTTAGGTACCAGTATCGCAAGATGTGGGGGTTCGAGTCCCTTCGCCCGCACCATGTCCGCAAGAGCGAGGTCGGATAGAAGAACCCAGCTTTCGGGCCGGGTTTGCGATAAGAGATTTTGAGCAAGGATAAGACCAAGGCAATGAAGACCGTCGAAACGCTGAACGAAGGCCTGAAGCGCGAATATCGCCTGACCATCACCGCGAAGGACATCGACGCGCGCGTCGATGACGAAGTCAAGGCGATCGCGCCGACCGTGCGCATGCCCGGCTTCCGCCCCGGCAAGGTGCCGCCGAACCTGATCCGCAAGATGCACGGCGAGGCGCTGTCGGCCGACGCACTGAACAAGGCGATCGACGCCGGCGTGCGCGATCTGATGACGAAGGAAAAGCTTCGTCCGGCGCTGCAGCCCGCCGTGAGCCTGGAAGACGGCTATGAGCGCGGCAAGGATGCCGAACTGACGGTTGCGCTCGAAGTGCTGCCCGAAATCGAAGCGCCGTCGATCGACGGGCTGAAGCTCGAACGCCTGACCGTCGCGGCCGACGATGCTGCCGTCATGGCCAAGATCGAGGAATTTGCGGCGCAGATGAAGCGCTTCGAAGATGCGCCCAAGACGAAGAAGGCCGCGACCGGCGATCAGGTTATCATCGACTTCGCCGGCAGCGTCGATGGCGTCGCTTTCGACGGCGGCACCGGCGAGGACATGGCGGTCGAAATCGGTTCGGGCCAACTCATCCCGGGCTTCGAGGATCAGCTCGTCGGCGTGAAGGTCGGCGACGAAAAGACCGTCAAGGTCAGCTTCCCCGACGAGTATCCGGTCGAAAATCTGAAGGGCAAGCCCGCCGAATTCGCCGTGACGGTGAAGGAAGTGAAGGTTCCGGCCAAGACCGCGATCGACGACGAGTTCGCCAAGTCGCTCGGTCTCGAGAGCCTCGACAAGCTCAAGGAGCTGATGCAGGGCCAGGTCGAACAGGAACTCAACGGCCTGACGCGCACCTATATGAAGCGCAAGCTGCTCGACCAGCTCGCCGCGAGCCACGATTTCGACGTGCCCCCGACGATGGTCGAAGCCGAGTTCGGCCAGATCTGGCAGCAGCTCGAACATGAAGCGAGCCACGAAGCCGATCCCGAAGCGGCGAAGGCCGAACTCGAAAAGGATCGCGACGAATATCGCAGCATCGCGGTGCGCCGCGTCCGCCTTGGCCTGCTCCTCTCGGAGATCGGTCAGGCGCATGGCGTGCAGGTCAGCGCGCAGGAGATGCAGCGTCTGGTCATGCAGGCGGCGCAGCAATATCGCCCCGAAGACCGCCAGCGCTTCGTCGAATATGTCCAGCAGGACGCGCTCGCCGCGGCGCAGCTTCGCGCTCCGCTGTACGAGGACAAGGTCGTCGACTTCCTGTTTGAAAAGGCGGAAATCAGCGATCGCGAAGTGACCCGCGAAGAGCTGGAAGCCGCGATCGAAGCCGATGACGATCATGTCCATGGTCCGGGCTGTGGCCACGACCATGATCATGACGCCAAGCCTGCCAAGAAGGCTGCCGCGAAAAAGCCGGCTGCCAAGAAGGAAGCGGTGAAGGACGAAGCCAAGGCCGAGAAGGCCGAAGCTCCGGCCAAGAAGGCCCCGGCGAAGAAGGCAGCAGCCAAGACCGACGCCGAGGAAAAGCCGGCAGCCGCCAAGAAGGCGCCCGCCAAAAAGGCCGCGGCGAAGAAATAAGCCCGACATCAGGCGAACAAAAAGGCCGGGCGGCGTTTCTCTGCCCGGCCTTTTTTGTGTCTGGGGGATTCGAATGATATCGGCGACGCCAGCGCGTGCGGGGCGATCATTCTTTGGCGGCGTTCCCGAAGGACCTCATCGGCGCGTCAGGCTCCACCAATGTCAGATCACATCCATATTGTAACAATGCCAGCTGAAGATGGCGGCGGCGCCGCGGTGAGGACGCCACGCCTCACCGATTTCGCGGACACGCTTCTCGCTCGGGCGTGCGTCGAGCCGAAGGATGCGGCCAACGGCTTCCTGCACCGCAAGGTCGCCGGCAGGCCAGATGTCGGGGCGCCCTTCGGCAAAGAGAAGATAGATTTCGGCCGACCAGCGTCCGATGCCCTTGACCTTGGTCAGCAGCGCGATCGCCTCTTCATCGTCGGCGGGGAGGGCGGCGAAGTCGAGTTCGCCATCGAGTACGAGCTGCGCCAGACTTTTGGCATAGCCCTGTTTTTGCGCCGACAGGCCGCAGGCACGAAGGGCATCGAACTCCGCGGCCGCCATCACCTCGGCGGGGCAACCCGCCCCGAAACCCGCTTCCAGCTTGTTCCAGATCGAGGTTGCCGCTGCGACGCTGACCTGCTGGCCGACGATGGTACGGAGCAACGTCGTATAGCCGGGCTCACGGATGCGCGGTTCGGGATAGCCGGCATTGCCCAGCGCGCGGGCAAAATTCGGCTCGCGCGCCGCAAGCGCATCGATCCCGGCGTTCAATTGCTCCTGCGACAGCCCCATCGATATTCTCCTTTTGTTCCGACTGCCGTCATTAGCAACGCTTGATTTGCCACGCAACGCACGACATAGCCCAGCCGAATCGAAACTATGGGGACGAGCATGGCCAAGCTGATTGTCGTGACGCGCGACGGAACCGAACATGAAATCGAAGGCGATACCAGCCTGACCGTGATGGAAAATATCCGCGACGCCGGTTTCGACGAACTGCTCGCGCTGTGCGGCGGCTGCTGCTCGTGCGCGACCTGCCACGTCCATGTCGAGGCGGGCGACGCCGCGGCGCTTCCGGCGATGAGCGAGGACGAGAATGATCTGCTCGATTCGACCAGCGACCGCGACGACACCTCGCGCCTGTCGTGCCAGATTCCGTTCAGCGACGCGCTCGACGGGCTGAAGGTGCGGATCGCCGCCGAGGATTGATTCCATTCGTCATCCCGGCAAAGGCCGGGATCTCGACGGTTCAGCTATAACGCGAAGTTGAGGCCCCGGCCTTCGCCGGGGTGACTGCTCATGGGCTCAGCCTCCAGCCGTCGCGACCGCGTAGAGCGCGATCGCCGCAGCGTTCGAGATGTTGAGGCTCTCCATCCGCGGCGAGATGGGGAGCTTTGCCAGCACGTCGCAGTGCTCCATGACATTGTGCCGCATACCGTCGCCTTCGGACCCTAGCACCAGCGCGACCTTGCTGCCGTCAAGCGTGTCGCCCAGCGTCGTTTCGGTGTCGCCGGTCAGTCCGATTCGCCAATATTGCGCTTCGGCGATTTCCTCGAGCGCCCGCGACAGATTGACGACGCGCACCCACGGCACGGTTTCGAGCGCGCCCGATGCCGAGCGGGCGATCACGCCGCTTTCAGGCGGGCTGTGGCGGTCCTGCGTAACGATCGCCGCGGCGTCGAAGGCCGCGGCGGAGCGCAGCACGGCGCCGATATTGTGCGGATCGGTCACCTGGTCGAGGACGACGATCGGCCGCTTGCTCTCAGCATCGACTTCGTCCTGTAACAGATCGCCGAGATAGATTTCGTCGAGCGGATCGACCTCGATCACCAAGCCCTGATGTGGGGCATCGCGCGCGACGAGCCGCGCCAAGTCGGCAACGTCGGCAAAACTGATGGGAACAACCGGCGGCAAATCGAGCTGGCCGAGCGCTTCGCGCGTCCCCCAGATTCGCTTGACGCGACGTTCGGGGTTGGCGAGCGCGGCCAGAACGGCGTGGCGTCCCCAGAAACGGACGCCCTGACCGCGCGGAGTCTGCCCCTGCGGGCGGCGATGACGGGAAAATTGTCTCATAGCGGCGGCCTTTCCCATGACTGCCATTGACAGGCAAGACTCCTTTCGCCATTGGACCGCTTCCCAACGCGGACCCCATGGACAGGTGGCCGAGTGGTTAAAGGCAGCAGACTGTAAATCTGCCCGGGTTTCCCGTACGCTGGTTCGAATCCAGCCCTGTCCACCACC